>JAJDBA010000326.1 GCA_029261675.1 Nitrospinaceae bacterium | reverse complement strand
ATTGTTCAAATTGCAAAAAACTATAACTTGCCAGTGATTGCTGATGGAGCTGCAGCATTAGGTGCAACGTATAAGGGGCATCCATCTGGAAAACTCGGGGCAAATTTGACGGTTTACTCTTTTAACGGAAACAAGACCATAACAGCTGGTGGGGGTGGTGCCGTTGTTGGAGAAGATGCTGAGCTTTTGAAGTTGGTGAGGCATTTATCGAATACGGCTAAAGTTGGAGAAGCTTATCACCACGATCGAGTTGGTTTTAATTACCGGATGACTAATATTGCTGCGGCAGTAGGTTGTGCTCAGGTGGAACGGTTGGCAGAGTTTGTAGCTATTAAGCGTAAAATTCAAAAAACATATAATGAAGCACTTAATAATCTTCCGGGAGTGGGTGCTTTTCCCCAACCTGACTGGGCAGAAGGAGCATGCTGGCTATCAGGAGTTACAATGCCCAATGTTGAGTCGGCAGAGTCTCTGCGTGGTCGGCTTAAGGAAAATAATATAGAAGCCAAACCATTTTGGAAATCCATTCATCTTCAACCCATGTTTTTAAATTCGCCTGCAACGGCTCAACCAGTTAGTTCTGATATTTGGAGCCGCATTGTTATAATTCCTTGCTCTACGGGGTTAATGGAACCTGAACAGATAAAAGTTATTGCGACGATCCAAAAAGCTCTTTATTAAAGTATTTGAAAAAGACTCATTAAAATGACCAAAGAACCAATTTTACTTGTCGGAGTTGGAGGGCACTCTAGGGCTTGTATTGATGTGATCAAGCATGACGTGATTATTAAAGATCATTGTCACATTGCTACAGCAGCTACTATTAATAGTGGGGTGCGTATTGGCACCGGAATCTTCATTGGCAGTAATTCTAACGTAAAACAAGGTGTTAATACTGGTGACCGTTGTGTAATAGGTATGGGCCAGCAGGTACTAGCCAACTGCGAAACAGGGGTTTCCATGTCATGACCGAAAGAGATTCATTAAAAACTTTGATTATTGCTGAAGCGGGTGTGAACCATAATGGCGATATAAATTTAGCTCGTGAATTGATCGATGTCGCTGCTGAAGCCGGTGCTGATTTTGTCAAATTTCAGACCTTCACTGCGGATACAATTTGCACCATTAATGCAAAGAAGGCTGAATATCAGAATGAGACTACTGACGCAGATGAGTCTCAGTACGCCATGATTAAAAGGCTGGAATTAACAAAAGATATGCATCGAGTATTGATTGAACATTGCAAATCAAGAAATATCCATTTTTTTTCCACGGCTTTTGATACGGATAGTATTGACTTGTTGGTGGAGCTTGGACAAGACAGCTTTAAGATACCCTCTGGCGAAATAACCAATCTTCCTTATTTACGTTATATCGGAAAACTAGGAAAACCTGTGATTCTTTCTACGGGAATGTCGACGCTGCATGAGATCCAAGTGTCCTTGGAAATATTAGAGCAGGAAGGAATCCCTCGTAGTCTCATCACTGTACTCCACTGCAATACCGAATATCCTACGCCTATAACTGATGTGAATCTGCGTGCCATGCTCACCCTCCGTGATACTTTGGGGGTGAAGGTGGGTTATTCTGACCATACTTTAGGTATCGAAGTAGCCATTGCTGCAGTGGCTTTAGGGGCAACGGTGGTAGAAAAACATTTCACTCTTGATCGCACCCTACCTGGACCGGACCATCAGGCAAGCTTAGAACCTAAAGAGCTAAAAAAAATGGTTAGGGCGATTCGCAATATAGAAAAGGCGATGGGGGATGGCGTTAAGCGCCCCAGCCCAAGTGAAGTGAAGAACATACCCATCGCCCGAAAATCACTGGTTGCGGCTCATGCAATTCAGGAAGGAGAGATTTTTTGTGAAGCTAACCTTGCTGTTAAGCGTCCCGGAACAGGGCTTTCACCTATGCGTTGGGATGAAGTATTGGGTTGCAAGGCGCCGCGGGATTTTAAAGTTGATGAGATGATCGAGTTATGAGTAGAAAAATTTGTGTTGTAACGGGCACCCGTGCAGAATACGGCCTTTTGCGCTGGGTGATGGAAGGTGTCCAACAGGCTCCAGACCTTGAACTGCAGATAATTGCTACTGGCATGCACCTTTCGCCGGAATTTGATCTGACATACCAGGAAATTGAAAAAGACGGATTTCGAATTGACCACAAGGTAGAGATGTTGCTCAGTTCTGACACCCCATCTGGACTGGCTAAGTCCATGGGACTTGGGCTGATCGGTTGTGGAGACGTTTTACAGCAACTTCAACCAGATTTAATGATGGTTCTTGGTGACAGGTTTGAGCTTTTATCCGCTGTTATTGCAGCCATGGTGGCTCGAATTCCTGTGGCGCATTTGCATGGAGGTGAATCTACAGAAGGTGCATTTGATGAGGCAATTCGTCACTCGATCACCAAAATGTCGTACTTGCATTTTGTTGCAGCCGAGGAATATCGAAAACGAGTGGTGCAACTGGGGGAACATCCGGATCGAGTGTTTCTGGTAGGGGGATTGGGGGTTGACAATATAAAAAAACTGGATCTGCTGGATCGCTCATCACTGGAATCCTCTCTTGATTTTAAGTTAGGTCCTAAAAACCTTTTAATTACTTTTCATCCCGTCACATTGGAAAATGCGACATCTTATAAACAGTTGGCCGAATTGCTTGCGGCACTGGAGGCATTGGATGATACGCATTTGATCTTTACCATGCCCAATGCAGATACCCATGGTCGTGTGATCGTTGACATGATCAAACAGTTCGTGGTCGATAATCCCAAAAAGGCTAGAGCCTATACTTCTCTGGGTCAATTGCGTTATCTTTCATGCCTTAATTATGTGGACGGGGTGGTGGGTAATTCTTCTAGTGGTTTATTAGAAGTCCCTAGTTTTTATAAAGGTACGATTAACATTGGCGACCGCCAGAGAGGGAGACTCAAAGCAAAAAGTGTTATTGATTGTATCCCTGAGAAGGAATCGATAGCGAGGGCTTTAAGAAAGCTCTACTCTGAAGAATTTCAGTTAGCTTTGGGGACAGTCAAAAACCCTTATGGAGAAGGTGGCGCAAGTAAAAAAATTGTAGAAATATTGCAAGATCATTCACTCGACCCCACTTTGAAGAAATCATTCTATAACCTTGCGTAATAGTTCCCATAACGGGATTAATGATTGTGAAAAGGTGAGCAGGCACATGCCAAATAGCAAAGAACTAAGCACGGAGTTTTGGGAACAGGCACTGCTTCCCATTAATGCCACTTTGAAGCAGACTATAAGTAAGCTGTATGAAACCGCTTTTCAGATCGTCATCGTAGTCACCCCAACTACGGCGACATACTAGACTATCACTGCTGCCATGATGTGTCAGCAACCATGGCCGTGAGTAACTATGAGTGGCAACATCCCTTTGGCGTTGTTCAAACCCAAGAGTTAAAATTATAGGTTTTGAGGAAAAACCTCTTATTCGAAATCATTTCAACGCTGGCGTTTATGTGTTAGACCCCGGTGCGCTTGATATTCTAGAAATGTGCGAATACTGTGATATGCCAACGTTGTTTAGTCGTTTACAAGATTGTGGAAACGACACGATTGTCTATCCTATACACGAACCTTGGCTAGATGTGGGGCGTGCTCAGACAAAAAAAGCTCTTTAATTTAAAAGAGATGTTTTTCAATTAGAGGTGATAGAGAATAGGGTTATGGTATGGCCTACATTGTTGATAACTTTTTAAATTTTCCCTAAGACTTTTTGCCAATGTATTGGACATACCCAGATCCATACAAGATTTTTGAGATATTATGGTCTCTGTCATGGTGTAATGGCGCAAAGTATTTGCGTATATCTGAGCGTTTAACAAAACCTCCTATTCTTTTAATGTCTGTAAAGCCGTTTGCCTCATAAAGCCCTTCAACTACCTCGGGTGTGCATTCATTGCTTAACCAAGAGGGTTGAATAAAGTCTTGAAGGAAAACACAGAAATCAGTTCCAAAAAGACTCTTTAGGCACTCTCCATCTAAATCCTGATTTCCATATTGTTTGGCATCTCCGACGATTTTATCAATTAACTCATGAACACTTTCAACGCAAATATTATCAATTAATGCTTTAAAGTCTGGCGAGCTATGGTAATGGTTTCTGACCGCGGGCATAATTACACCCTCCATCAGCCCTCCACAGGGGCCGTAGCAAGTAAAATAATATCCTCCTTTTTTACAAATTCTAGCACCCTCGTTAAATCCTTTAATAATGTCACCCATATTTTTTAAATGAATTAATACGCCATTGATCGAGACAAAATCTATAGTATTGCTTTCTATGGGTATATCTAAAACCGATCCGCTACGCATTTGGCACCAGTCTTTGGCAGTGCCTTGATTTGCTAAGGATTTTTTTAATGCTGGGATCCATTCGTCACCTAAATCTACGGCAATCGCGCTTTTACTTTCCCAAGAGTGAAGTTGAGACAGCAAGGCACCAATATTTCCACAACCTATGTCTGCGCAATTCTTTCCTTTAAACCAGTCTGCTCCGCCAGGCAATTGAAATTTTTCCGCTGAATAAAGTTTTCTTATTCTTTCCAAGGCAACGCCATCTGCTGCAAGTCTTTCATGTTGTTTTTGAAAAATTGCTCTTGTACTTTGACCATGTTCGTCGGAGTTTTTATTGTTCATTGAGATTTAGTTCGCAAAAATAAAGGTTGTTAATTTTTCGAACATTACCACGTAAAACATTGAGGTACAACTCCTATTGCTAACGGGTAATCAATAGATATAATAGAATCTCGGTCTACCACTGATTTGTCTTTTGGGGTTCCATTAGATAGACTTCGGTTGAGTGTGGAGGTGCAATATCATTTTACGGGCTAAGTTATTAAGTATGGCCTCTACATTTTTATGCCAGCAGTTGGCGGATTTAAAGGCTGCTTTTTGGTTTGTTATACTTTTACTGAAGTTTAGAAATTGCTTGCTTTTTAATGCTTGTTTACTTAGAGTGAGTTTTAAAAGTTTTGTAAAGATATCAAGCCCTCTGAAGGCATCAATGTCAGAGATAGGCTAGCTAAAAGCGAAAATCATAACTACAAATTGTAAGTAGCCTCTCTTTGTAAGCAGCCGCTCTCCTGCTATCGCATATAAAATGCCTCTAAAATCCTACTTGAAAATTTAATTGTAAGGAGTTTGAATATATGGTTGTCGTTGGCCTTAATTCTGGCGAAATCAATTCTTCAGCAGCTTTAGTAGTCAATGGTATCGTGAAAAATGCAGCTCAAGAAGAACGGTTTAACCGGCAAAAGTTTACGTCACAATTTCCATCAAGCGCCTTGGACTTTTGTCTGCAAGATGCTGGTCTGAGCTTTAAGGACTGCGACTATGTTGCGCAAGCTTGGAATCCTGGAGCAGCGTGGCATAAATTTGATGGGCTGAGATCTGTGCACCGTCGCGATCGAGCTGAGTATTTTTACTCTATTCCTGACAACTTGTTCAAACATGCTGACCGAATTCCAGGAGACTGGGTTCAGATGTCCTTCTCAAGCGAATTGCCTCCGCTATATTTTGTAAAACATCACCTTTCGCACGCTGCAAATGCTTTTTTTATGTCACAAATGGAAGAAGCTGCGATTTTAACTTGCGATTTTCGTGGCGAGTTTGAATGTACAACTTTTGGCATGGGGCAGGGGAACGGTTTTAAAATATTTGATAAGCAACAGTTGCCTCATTCTTTGGGTTTGCTTTATGCAACTTTTACGGAACTGCTTGGCTATAAACCGGATAATGACGAGTGGAAGGTAATGGCGTTGTCGGCTTTTGACGTTGATGCGAGTAAAATAACAGAAAAAATAAAAACTACCTACCGCCTTCTTGAAAATGGAAAACTTGAACTTGATGAAAGTTATTATAAGGGGGCGCATATTGATACACCAAAACTCTATACGCAAAAACTAGTTGATCTTTTAGGAAGTCGAGAAGTTTTGCCAGGAGAGGAGCTAGACGAATGGATGCTTTGTGTGGCCAAAGGGATGCAAACCGCGGCAGAAGAGATTGCTAGCCATTACCTTGCTCATTTGTACGAATACACTCGTTGCGAAAACCTTGTTGTTGGCGGCGGATTTTTTATGAATTCTGTGTTTAATGGCAAGGTCCTTGAACGTTCGTCTTTCAAGCGATTTCAGGTTCCCTTTGCACCTAGTGATGCTGGTAACAGTATAGGCGCGGCATTGTATGTGTCCCACGTTATTCATGGGCAGCCGCGCAAATTGCCTTCTTGGTCTTCACCATATTTAGGATCAGAATTTGACGATCAGGCTATTAAGGAGGTGTTAGTACGGCGTCATATCTCTAGTCGGTATGAAAAAAACAGTGCTCGAAAAACAGCTGAATTGTTAGCTCGTGGTGAAGTTGTTGCTGCCTTTCAAGGACGTATGGAGTTCGGTGACCGTGCTCTTGGCAATCGCTCAATTCTTGCCGACCCACGGAGTCCCGAAGTTAAAGATAAAATTAACTCTGCAATCAAATATCGGGAGTCTTATAGGCCGTTTGCCCCTGTTGTATTAGAAGATAAAGCTCAAGTCTACTTTGATGTGCCAGAGGGGTTTAAATCGCATTATATGGAAAAAGTCAGGCCAATCCGAAAAGAGTTTCATGAAAAGCTACCCGCAGTAACTCATGTCGATGGTTCGGGACGCCTACAGACAGTTACGAAGGATACCAATCCTTGGCTTTTCGAAGTGGTAACTGAATTTGAAAAAATCACTGGGGTGCCAATCATTTTGAATACTTCTTTTAATGTAAACGGAGAGCCGATTGTCAGAACACCAGATGATGCTATCAGCAATTTTTATAATAGCGGCTTGGAAAATCTGGTGCTAGGTTGCTACTTCGTTGACAAGAGAAGAAATTACTCGGCTTAAAATTGAAGTAATTAACAATTCATAACTCCATAGAAAAATCGACAGAACCTTATTAAGGTGCAGAATATGGTTGCAATCGGTTCATTGAATCGGCCTTTTGGAAAACGACACAACATCTTTTCTTAAATGTCACAATTTGCGTTTTTGATTTCTCAGAATGCGCGCAATAATTTGTATGCTTTAGTACAAAAAAGCATTGAAACTTGGTGGAATGCTCGTTTCTTGGTAGGGAGTATTAATTGGATATAGGCCACATAGATGACTATAATGAAATTGGTCTGAAGTTTTAGTCCGTGCTCCCCAGATTTTCATAAACGTTAAAAATGGAAAGGGTAGTCAATGGGCGATTTTTTAAAAGTAAATTATTAAAATAAAAAAACCGGTCGACTCTCCTAGTGAAGAGGGGGAAGGGTCTCTTGAAAACCGTTTCGAGAAGGAAGCCTTAAAAAAAATGGGGTAGCATCGCTTTTGTATCAAAAAAAAGGTACTTTGAGACGAGAAAGATTTTAGGAATGATAAAGTAGTGTAATCACCATGACTCAAGATAAAGCTCAGGCAAATGAAATGCAGGCAGGGGAATTGGGGTTAGCTTTGGTTGCCCAAATGGGTTACCCAAATGCCGGAGGCCACTTTAAATCGAATCGGAGATAAGGGAGTCAATAATACTCACAAAAACCTGAAATATCTTGGTCAAGGTTTGAGCCTGAGGGAACTTCGAAGTGCTCCTTTGGGCGAGGGTGATCAGGCTGTTATTATAGCGGCCGGACCGAGTCTGCACAAAACAAACGTGGCTTGTAACCTGAATTCTGCGGGGTACAAGGGAGCCATTGTGGTTCCAGATAGTGCCATGCTTTATTGTTTGCGCAACGAGATTGTTCCTGATTTAGTGGTTACTGTCGACCCACATGCTAAAAGGATTATCCGATGGTTTGGCGATCTAAGTCTTACTAAAGCTGATCTTGCAGCTGATGATTATTTTTCCCGGCAGGAATAGATCCAGCATTTGCAGGCCAACTGCGAGTAAATGATGAAGTCATGGGGCTTTTGGATAAATATGGTAAGGTAATACGAATTGCGTTGTCCACATCGGCTTCCTAAGCGGTAGTGAAACGTCCTATCGATATGGAAATGCAGATATACTGGTGGAATCCTATATGTGATGATCCCGATTTGGTAGATAATGAGACTGAAAAACTTTTCAGACTGAATGGGTTGCCTTGCCTCAATGCAGGGGGGGATGTGGGCTCTGCATGTTGGATGATGGCTGATTCCGTTCTAGAAAAAACATGTCGCATTAACGGGAATGGATTTTTCTTACTACGAAGATACTCCCTACAAAAATACTCAATATTATTATGAAGCGTTGGAGCTTGTTGGAGAAAACCAGCTGGATATGCTCTATATGCGAATTTTTAATACACACTTGAAAAATGGTTTTATACAGACCCCGCTTATATGTGGTATAGGAATTCGTTTTTTGAAATGGTCGCTGAGGTCTCTTGAGAAACTTATAATTGTACTGAGGGCGGTATTCTTTTTGGCGAGAATATACATTTTACTACACTCAATAGCTTTCTGGATGAGTCTGCCTTGGTATAGGTGGTTGTCAAGTAAGCTTGACGTAAACTAATAAAGAAGGAATTATGGCTAAAATTCTATTTGTCAATCCTGTTGTTCGGGAAGATGACCCTCGACATGTTCCCTACGGGATCGCTCTTTTGAGTTCTATTTGTATAGAAAGAGGACATCTTGTTCAGGTGTATGATGAAAATGCACGGCGAAAAGGGCCAGAAATTTTTAAAGATCACCCACTCGAATCTATTTTGAAGAAACCCTTTCATGTCCTTGATAGCTAATTTCATGATAGGTTTGATGATTGTAAAGGATAAAAAAAGTCTATGCCAAATAGCGAAGAGTTTCTAACTACAGGGTCTTGGGAGAAAGCGTTGCTTCCCGTTGATGCTACTTTGCAACATGCCATCAATAGCTTGAATGAAACCTCTTTTCAAATAGCGATCATAGTCACGTCTGATCGTATATTGATAGGTACTCTTACGGATGGGGATATTCGGCGAGGACTATTGCAAGGTATAGATATGGGTAGTTCTATAGAGCAAATCATTAACCGTGATCCTTTAGTTGCTCCACCCGAGCTCGGTCGGGCTTCTGTGCTTCAACTTATGCAGTCCAATAGGATTCATCAATTGCCTATTGTAGACGAAGACAGGCATGTGGTTGGATTGCACCTGTTAGATGAGTTGATGGAGCCTAGTCAACTCAAAAGTATAATGGTCATAATGGCGGGTGGTCAGGGAACTCGGCTGAGACCTAAAACTAAAAACTGTCCCAAACCGTTGTTGCCCATAGATGGTAAGCCTATGCTGGAGCATATCATTGAGCGGGCTAAGGCAGAAGGGTTTCAACATTTTATTTTAGCTGTTCACTATCTTGGCAATATGATAAAAGAATATTGTGGCGATGGTAGCCAATGGGGTGTGAAAATAGACTATTTGTGCGAAGAATTACCTTTGGGTACCGCTGGTGCTTTGAGCCTCTTGAACTCAAGACCTGAGATGCCTTTTGTTGTTTCGAATGCAGATGTGTTGACCGACATTCGATATAGCGACATACTCGCCTATCACTGCCGCCATAGTGTGTCAGCCACCATGGCCGTGCGTATCCACGAGTTGCAGCATCCTTTTGGAGTGGTTCGCACCAATGGAGTGAATATTTTGGGCTTTGAAGAAAAACCCATTTATCGAAATCATATTAATGCGGGTGTTTATGTATTAGATCCCAAGGTGCTCGACATGTTAAAATTGGGTGAGTACTGTGATATGCCAACATTATTTAATTGTTTGCAAGAAAGCAACAAGAGAATAATTGTCTACCCTATACACGAGCCTTGGTTGGATGTGGGGCATGTTGATGATCTAAAACGGGCGCAGACGAACCACAAAAAAAACTCATAGCATAAGGAATTTTCCGTGGAAATCATTTCTCAGCCAACGGCTACAGACCTGTCCTGTTTTGCAAGAGATGCAAAAGAAACAAAAGCTCTTTTCGGTTTGCCCGTCAAGGTAAGTTTTTGCCGCAGTTGTGTTATATCTAACCAACGGCCTAATTCAGCGGTAGAATATGAGCACACTAAGGATACTAAAAAAACAACAATTAATTTTGATGAAAATGGCATGTGCGATGCTTGTAGATTCGCAGAACGCAAAAAAAAGAATATTGATTGGAAGGAGCGCGATAAGCAGTTACAAGACTTGTGCGATAAGCATCGCAAGAATGATGGCAGTTATGACTGCATCTTGCCCGGTTCTGGTGGTAAAGACAGTTTCTATGCTTCGCATATCCTAAAGACAAAGTATGGGATGCATCCACTAACCGTGACTTGGGCTCCTCATGTTTATACCGATTGGGGCTGGAAAAACTTTCAATCTTGGATTCATGCAGGACACGATAACTATCTAATGACACCCAATGGTCGTATACATAGACTATTGACTCGCCTATCAACAGAGTTATTGTTTCACCCCTTTCAGGCTTTTATGTTTGGACAAAAGTCGCTTGCGCCAAAAATGTCGCTCTTATTTAACATTCCACTGGTTTTTTATGGAGAAAATGAAGCTGAATATGGGAATCCTATTAGCGATACTGATAGTGCTCAACAAAGTTGGGAGTATTTTTCTTCAGGTGACCAGTCCAAAATATTTCTAGGCGGAGTTTCTGTCGGTGATCTCAAGTGTAAGTTTGGACTTGAGCAAAATGATCTTCAACCGTACCTACCCGCGGACCCTAATCAGCTTGCAGAGAAAAAAACGGAAGTGCATTATTTAGGCTACTACCTCAGGTGGCATCCACAAAGTTGCTATTACTATGCGGTTGAACATGGTGGCTTTGAAGCTTCTCCTGAACGTACACCAGGGACATACAGTAAATACAATAGTATCGATGATCGTATTGATGATTTTCACTATTACACAACGGGCATTAAATTTGGTATTGGTCGTGCGAGTTATGATGCTGCTCAGGAAATTCGATCGGGTGACATTACACGAGATGAAGGAGTTGCCTTGGTGAATAAATTCGATCATGAATTTCCCGAGCGTTTCGCGGATGAAATTTTTCGTTATCTCAGCCTTTCTTCCAAAGAGTTTCCTGAAGCTTGCAAAATGTTTGAACAACCAATTATAAATAGAGATTACTTCCGATTATTGACAAACAAATTTAGAAGTCCGCATCTTTGGATTTTTGAAGAAGGCGAATGGAAGTTGCGTCATGCCGTTTGGCACAAAGTGAAAGAGTATTCTGCACAATGAGAAGAGTTCGGCTTATTGCGAGATTAGATATTAAAGGTCCAAACTTGATCAAAGGTATTCATCTGGAAGGGCTAAGAGTGATTGGTTCGCCAAACGAGCATGCCTTGAAATATTATCATCAGGGTGCTGACGAACTGATCTATATGGATTGCGTTGCTAGTCTGTATGGACGCAACAGTCTCGAAGAAATTATTCAAAATGCAGCTAAGGATGTTTTTGTGCCGATGACGGTTGGCGGTGGCATTCGTAGTGTGGAAGATGCCACAAATTTACTCCGTTGCGGTGCGGATAAAGTTGCGGTGAATACCGCAGCAGTAGCAAACCCTCAGCTCATTCGTGGCATTAGTCAACGTTTTGGTAGCCAGTGCATGGTTCTTTCTATAGAAGCTAAGCAAGCTTGTCCCGGCAAATGGGAAGTTTATACGGATAATGGGCGTGAGCGAACGGGTTTAGATGTGATTGATTGGGTTAAAAAGGGGATTGACTTAGGGGCAGGAGAAATTCTTCTAACGTCTGTGGATAGAGAAGGTACACGAAAAGGGTTCGATATTCCTTTGATCCAAGCAGTAACGCGAGAGATCTCAGTTCCAGTAATCGCTAGTGGAGGCATGGGTAAGACTGAGGATATGATTGACGCTGTGCGAGAGGGGAAAGTCGATGCCATTGCAATGGCTGATATTCTTCATTATGAAAGAGCCACCATAGACGATATTCGTAGCGTAGCAGTTTCCGCTGATATTGAAGTTAGAGGCTTTGAATATGCCTGAAGTAGCGGTGATCGATTATGGGCTTGGTAATTTGCTCAGTGTTCGCAGAGGTCTGGAGCATTGTGGGGCAACGGTAACTGTTACTTCTGATCCTGATACTATTCTTTCAGCACCTCGTGTCGTTTTGCCAGGGGTGGGAGCTTTCGCTCATGGTATGGCTGAGTTGCGTAGCCGAGGCTTGGATACTATTGTGCGTAAAGTTGCGGCGCAAGGTAGCATTCTGTTAGGTATTTGCCTGGGCATGCAAATGTTGCTTGATGAAAGCGAAGAATTTGGGAAAACTAAAGGGCTTGGAATAATCCCAGGCAGAGTAGTTTCCATTTCTCCAACTACCGGAAATGGTTTCTCACAAAAAATTCCTCACATTGGCTGGAACAAACTGGTTTTGCCTCGAGGTTTTGTAAATTGGGAAGGCAGTTTGTTACAGGAAGTTAGCCCAGGTGAGTCTGTATATTTTGTTCACTCCTTCATGGCTGTACCAAACAATCCAAAATACCGCATTGCAAATTGCCTTTATGGTGAGGCTTCTGTGCCCGCAACCATTGCGCGAGACAATATATATGGATGCCAGTTTCACCCGGAAAAAAGTGGGGAAATAGGGTTGAAAATATTACATAGTTTTTTGTCGTTATGAGAATTCTTGTACTGATAACTGCAAGAGGGGGGTCTAAACGCCTACCAGGAAAAAACATTCGCTTACTTGGAGGGCAGCCGCTAATTGTCTGGAGCATCAATATTGCAAAAAATATCCCCGAAGTCGTAGAAATTTTAGTTTCTACGGATGATAAAGAAATTGCTGAAATTGCAAAAAGTGCAGGTGCGCTGGTTCCTTGGCTGCGCCCTCAGAAATTGGCGACAGATACTGCTTCATCGGTAGATGTTTGCCTACATGCACTTGAGTGGTATGAAAAGGAGAGTGGCAAGGTTGACGGGTTGATGTTGTTACAACCCACCTCACCTTTTCGAAGCCGCAAAAGTGTTTTGCAAGGTGTTGAACTCTTTAGTTCGAATCAGCATCGGCCCGTAATTGGGGTTTCTGAGGCAAAGTCTCATCCGATGTGGTGCTTCGAAATTGAGAACGGAATTATGCGTCCCTTTCTTAGGGAAGTAAACGGGCTGCACATGCGATCTCAGGATCTGCCTTCTGCTTATGTGGTCAATGGAGCATTTTATCTTATCTCACCGGAAGAATTTCGAAAACAACGACTATTTTATACAGAGAACGCGGTGCCTTTAATAGCTGCTACTCCGGAAGAAAGTATAGATATAGATACGGAGTGGGACTGGAAGTTGGCTGAAAACATCTCTAAATCACATACCTGTTTCACCCGGAAAAAAGAGTAGAAAGTAGATTGAAAACATTACATAAGCTTTGATGAGGAATCCTTTAGCGGTGTGGACATTAATGTTGCAAAAGGTATCCCCGAATCTGTAGATATTCTAGTTTCCATTGATGACAAGTAAGAGCTAGCGCGTTAGACCTTCAGTTCTGGAAGCTATTTGAACCCATAAAGAGCGATTTTTTTGTTTGGTTTATAAGGCGAACTCTCAATTGGAGTTTGGAACTTTTATTTTCACTGCTCGAAGGACAGAATATTATTTGGAATTAAGGAGTCCCGTAAGCCATGCCCGAGATGCAAAATAAAAACGATCCCCCTCCCTCAGCTTTGTTGTATATCGAATACCTCAGCTTGCTGTCATTTTTTCCTATTTTTAAAATATTTTGGAAATACGGCCCTGTGTCTATTTACTTTATTTGGTTTGCAAACAGGGGCAAAAAAATGGCAGAGTTTTTACGGGTGATAGGGATTGTGAATGGACAACCAATTAAAATTTTGGATCTTTCTACTGGTGCAGATTCTCCTGATGCGTTGGATTGGGATATTGGTTATCGAGTCCTCAAAACATGTCAGTCAAAATTAGAACAAGTTGAAAAAATTACTAAAACCTTTTTTAACGGAGAAAAGGAAGAAGTCAGAGTCATGATGGCAAATAATGTCATTGTAGCTTGGACAGAGTGTGTTTTTTGGCCAAATATATTGCTTGTGCTTGGAGACAGACGCGCAAAAAAATTGGGTATCCCATCAAATAGAGTTTTTGTTGTTTCTGTATTTGCCTCATTGAGTAAGGCGTTAGATATAAATTATTATCCTGAAATAGGGGCCCGCTTGTTGCAGCAACCGTTTAGGAATAAGTCTCTTCCTTTATTTCTATGGGCTATCTATTTGAGCTTTAGCAACCTATTTTCTAAATCCTATGAAAGTAAAATCACTGCTGCCCAAATAGGGTTTTCCGCCTGTTTTGGTCTGAAGGGGAAAAATGAAGGTTTTATAAACGATTTGTTTTGGTGGCGAGAGAGGGATGTTCCGGGTAACCGATTGGTTTATATGTTTAATCGCCCAGACGTATCCTTTTCTACAGATAAGGCTCGAATAGCAGATTCTCTTGGCATAAAACCAGCCTTGTTAAGTCGATTGGCTAAGAGTAAGAATCCAACGATGCTGATGTCAAAAAAGTTTCATAAACCTCTTATGGATCGAGTGAAAGATTTATTCTTTTCTTGTAAAATATTTCTACAAGCATTATTTTTTGATGAAATCCAAAAATCTACGACAGCTTTATTAATTCGGCAATATATGCAAGCTACTCAGCTAGCATCTCATTACAGGTTTCTTAATGTAAAAGCATTTTTGGATAATAGTCATTTGAGGCCTGATTACTATTCCTTAGCGGCTTGCTTCAATGATTCTGTGCGGATTGGCTATCTAAAGTCATGCCTCAATTCAGTAGTCAATGTTGGTTTGCAAGTAGAGCCGGTTTATTTTGCATGGGGAAAGCATGATACCAGTGTGTTATTGGGAAGTGGTGCTATAACAAAGCATTTGTTGATTTCGGGCTGTATCCTTAACGATAACTGCGATGAAGAGGCACAAAAATCTGCAAAGGATTTTGCCTTGAAATTGCGACGTCAGGGGGTTAGGTGTATATTATCTTTTTTTGACAGTAGTTTTCCCCCTCGCAATATTTATCGAAAATTACTCGAATGGTTGATAGAAGATCCCCAATTGGGCCTTATTATTAAAAGTAAGGGTAATGTCTGGTCTGGCATTCAAGAGGATGGGTTAGATGGGTTGGTAGGGCGGGCCAAAAAAACCGGGCGCATCCATGCTTTACCATCATCCGCTTCTCCAGCAGATGCGGCAATAAACTCGGATTTTTCGATTGGTTATTTTTCGTATTCAGCTATTGTTACTAGTGCTTTAAAGGGCGCACGGATACTCTATTTGAATTGTGAGAGAATTGATGAGCCTCAGAAGTCTTATTGTACATTGCATTCTTTGGGGCCAAACCGATGCGTATTTTATGATTTTTATTCTATGAAACGCGTTGTTCAGGAGTATATTGTCAACCCCAAATCAAACCCCGATTTAGGAGACGTTACCCCCGTTTTGGATAAATTTGATCCTTTCCGTGATGGCAAAGCGGGTGATCGTATTAGCGAATATATTTCTTGGTATTTGGAGGGACTAGATAAGGGTTTAAGGCGAGAAGATGCCCTTAATTCCGCAACTCAAAAGTATGCTGATAAATGGGGCGCAGACAAAGTAATTCGTGGATTAAAAAAAACAAAAAACCTGCTGACATAAATGTTTCTTCAATTCTTTCTCTCAACGGATAAGAACCTGACAACATTTCAGCTAGCGAATACATTATTTCATATCTTTTTAGATTAGTGATAGCTTTTGAGTTTTATCTATTTTTGTGTTCAAAAGGAATTTAAATTGAGGGCTTATCGATGACGCGCATTGATTCTAGTTCAGAGTCAAAAGATGAAAAAATTTCAACAGAGTTTTCAAAAAACGGATTCATCCTTTTGAAGAATGTTTTTTCTGAAGAACATTGTGACCAGCTCCGCACCCAAATATTAAATAAGTTTGATGAGTTGAAAGCTATCGACCCTCAACAGATAGACCATAGGCTTACACAGGCGCAAGTATTTTCAATTCCAAACTTTTGGGAGTTTTTGGTTCATGAAAAAGTAGTACAAGCCTTAAAATCAATTCTTGAACCGAAATACAGCTTGATTCCTAATTTTAGTGTCCAGAAAAATAAATTTGGCCTTAGTCCAGTTTCGGTTGCTAAAATTCCCATTCCAAATCGATATGGTTGGCATGTTGACTCAGGAGCAGAACCTTTTGATCCTGACCATGTAGCCCCAGATTACCAATTTGTCAAATGCGGATTATATTTACAAGATAATGATCCGGAATTTGGTGGTGGAATTGACGTGGTTCCTGGGTCACACAAACTTTTATTTAGAACTGGGGTGGATCGTTTGGATGGGAAAATCAGATTATTCAAAGGCAAATTGGGAGTGTTTTTTTATAACAAAACCGTTCCCATAAAAAAGGGAGATGTTGTGATATTTCATTCTTTTCTGATGCACGCGGCCACACACCCGAAAGACATCTTCAAGAATATGACAGAGCTTGATGAAAAAACAGCTCACTACTCATCAATGCCTCTTCAAAAAACAAAACTAACTTTATATTTTGATGCCTGCAGGAGCCGATTCGCCTCTCCTTTCTTGAAGGTATCTGTTGACCGAGCTAGGAAAGAACTGAACTCTAATGGGAGTGGTGCTAGAGAAAAGTTAGCTTACTATGATCAGCTCCGTTTTCTCTTGGAACAATGTTATCCTGTAGAATTTTTAGAGCGAGTCAAGAAACACGGTATTCAGTTTGCCCGACTTGAAGGGCCCGATCTGGAAGAGGCCAAGCGTGTTTGTCAAAAAGATAGTACCCTTTAATTTGACATTTGTTCATATCGGAAGTTGATGATGACACATCGAGCCTTTTTGTGACTCGACTTCTGTCGAGCATTAATTCCACCACATCTTTATTTCTCTTCACTGAAAAATCTAGTATAATTTTTCCTTCCCTGAAACATTTAACCTATGTGATTTTTATGCTTTTTGAATTCGAAGATAAAAATTTAAATCCTATTTATGAAAAAGTATGTGCCCAAGAGCGGTTGTCTTTAGAGGACGGCGTGACGCTTTGGAAGACTCCGGACCTTTTGGGTGTTGGTTATCTCGCGAATCGGGTTCGCGAACGGATGAATGGAGATAAGACTTATTTTATCCATAACCGTCATATCAATCCCACTAATATTTGTATTCATAGTTGCCAGTTCTGTGCTTTTGGTGTGAAGGAAGATCATCCACATGCGTACGAAAAATCTTTGGGTGATATTTTCTCGGATGCAGAAAAATATAATGGCGGCGATGTCAGCGAGTTTCATATTGTTGGAGGGCTTCATCCTGATCTGCCATTTGAATATTATCTGGATATGTTGAAAGGTTTAAAAGAACGATTTCCCTTGGTTCATATCCAAGCTTTTACCGCTATAGAGCTAGAATATTTGGCCGAATTGGCAAAACTACCTCTGGATGAAACCTTAATAATTCTTAAAGATGCGGGCCTGGGATCTATTCCTGGAGGGGGGGCAGAGATTTTTGCCAAAAGAGTGCGAAAAAAGATTTGCGGTGAGAAATTAATTGGGGAACACTGGTTAAGTGTTCATGAAGCGGCACATGGTTTGGGATTAAAAAGTAATGCGACCATGTTATACGGTCATTTGGAAACTATCGAGGAAAGGGCTGATCATTTGGTTCGATTACGGGAGTTACAGGACAGGACAAACGGGTTTGTTACTTTTATTCCACTGGCGTTTCATCCGGAAAATACGGTTTTGAATTTTTTAAAGACCACGCCGGGCCAATTGGACTTGAGGGCTTTGGCGGTGTCGAGGTTGATGTTGGATAATTTCCCGCATATTAAAGCCTTCTGGATTATGATTACCCCCAAGATTGCTCAATTGGCGCAATCGTTTGGTGCTGATGATATGGATGGTACGGTTGTTGAGGAAAAAATTATTCATGCTGCTGGAGCGGCAACGGATCAGATTTTTCATCAGGATCAAATCATAAATATGATTACGGAGGCGGGTCGACAACCTGTGGAGCGTGATACTCTTTATGAAAATGTGGAACCCAGGGTGACGGCGGTATAACGGATTGCACGTTTCCGATAATCGGTTTGAGGGTGGATTGTTTGCAGTTGTAACATAATAGTTACATGGTCTTGATTTAATCTTTACATTTGTGGTGTATATAATGTAGTATAGAGTTACAAACCACATTTCATTGTTTTTGGCTTATTAATTTAGGTTTAACCGTCTTGAGCATGATGTTCGGGCATTGTTTCAACTCTATTGTGAAAAAGGAAAAACGACATGGGGTACGAAGGTAAGAAAGTTCTAGTGGTGGATGATTCTGCGGTAATGCGGCAAATTATTAAGAAAAATCTGAAAGAGCTTGGATTTAGCGACCCAGCAGAAGCAGAAGATGGTGCTGCTGGCCTTAAGAAAGCAGGCGAAGAACCAGTAGATTTAATTGTTTCGGATTGGAATATGCCAAATATGACGGGTTTGGAGTTTCTTAAGGCTGTTAGGGCGGATGCCAATTTAAAGGGAACTGCTTTTATCATGGTTACCTCAGAAGCAGATAAAGAAAAAATTATGGAAGCGGTTCAAGCCGGGGTGAATCAGTATATCGTTAAACCCTTTAACGCTATGCAACTGGAAGAGAAAATTAAAGCTATTAAATTTTAATGAGTACTTTAGAGCGCTCCTAATCTTTATCGATTATGAGTTGTGCGTGAGAGTTATTGAAAAATAAGGTTTTATTCCACTATTTAAATTGACGGTTTTAATGGCGTAGCCTATAATAATTAATGGAAATTTAAGTTTAAACTACCTTTAAACAATAGGTTAACTTTAATTATGAGGGCTACAGAAATCGAGTTCGATTTTATTTTTAACGGTCACTCAAAAGTTTGAAAAGGTTGCCTGAAACGGGGTTGCCCGAAAAAAAGAGGGATTATCATGCCTACAATTGATTTCAGTGAAGGAAAAATTCCGCAGGTTTTAACCGATGTGACTAGGGATTCCATTTTTTCTATTTTTAATACGATTTTTGGATCGGTGCCCAAACACAGCGGGGACGGAAATGGTAAAAAGATGGGTGATGGAGTAGTCGGCATTATTTCTTTTATGGGAGATATCAGTTGGATCGTTATGCTGGAACTTCCGAAAGAATCTGCCAAGGCAATGGCATCAAAGTTTTGTGGTTTTGATATTGATTATGACAGTGCGGACATGGGAGACGTAGTAGGTGAGCTTGCAAATGTTCTTGCGGGAGATATTGTTGCCCGCATGGCCAAAGAAGATTTGAAGGCAGCCATGTCTCTACCTACGATTATGCGTGGGCAGAATGTTGAGCCTATGTTACCCAGTGGACTTCCTTTGGAAAAGTTGCATTTTGATCTGCCAGAAGGGGAGTTTTTGCTGAAAATCGCAGGAGCAAAATCCGGCGATGTTGTGGGTAGAAAACCAGGCACCTGAGTAAATCAAAAAAGCTGTAAGCGGTTCCATCCCTTAATTGGGAGGTAATAAAAGGTTGGCAGGCAGGGTATTGGTGAACAGTTGTTTTTATTTTATCAATACGTTGTTAATGTTACGAGTTTATCTAACTGGGGGGGATATGTGATGAGTGATGAACCAGTAGCACCAGATTTAAATTCTGATGAAGGTGGCGAAGATGATGGAATGGCAGAAATCATCAACGAATTCTTGGTGGAAAGTTATGAGAATCTCGATCAACTGGATCAAAACCTCATAGACCTCGAACAAAACCCCGGCGATACAAATATTCTCTCCAGTATTTTCCGGACCATACATACCATTAAAGGCACTTGTGGATTTATAGGTTTCACCAAGCTCGAATCGGTGGCGCATGTTGGAGAAAGTCTGCTGAGTAAATTAAGAGATGGGGTGTTGGACTTAGACCCTCCTCGAACCAGCGCCTTACTTGCCATGGTCGATGCTATTCGACAAATGCTTTCGTGTATCGAAGCCGACCGAAATGAAGGTTCTGTCGACTACTCAGAGTTAGTGGAAACTCTCACTCGTTTGCAATCGGAAGACTCTTCAGCCGAGCCGACCACGCCTGTCCAGGTTGAAGAACCCGCGCCTGCTGCTGTAGAAGCACCAACTGTTGAAGAAGCGCCAAAGCAGGAAGAGCAGCCAGCCGAAGATCCAGAACCCATAAAACCTTCTGCAGAAATTGATGCGGACATGGAACCCATCGTTGATGAGTTTCTTGTAGAAAGTTATGAAAACCTGGACAAGCTGGATAAAGACCTGATTGAGTTGGAGCAGGATCCCGGAAATACAGATATTCTCGGTAGCATTTTTCGAACTATCCATACCATCAAAGGTACTTGCGGATTCATTGGTCTCCATAAACTTGAAAAAGTTGCTCATGTAGGAGAAAACCTGCTGGGTAAATTGAGAGATGGTGAATTGGCTTTGAACCCACCGCGCACCAGTGCTTTGTTAGCTATGGTAGATGCTATCCGTCAAATGCTTTCTTGTATTGAAAGCGACCGAAATGAAGGTGATGTTGATTATTCGCAATTGGTTATAACCCTCGGCAAATTGTTGACTGATGAAGGTGCGCAAGAAATTGCTGCGCAGCCTGCACCTGCTACCGCTCCTGCGGTTGAAAAGAAAGAAGAAGTGCCAACGGCTGAAAAAGCACCCGTTGTTGCGGAAAAGAAAGACCGTAGGCAATCGTCACCCGCAGAACAAGCACAACATGTTTCCAAAGCTGGAGATAAAAGGGCAGCAACTGATCGACGAAATGAAACTCGAAGCGTTGCTGATTCAAGCATTCGCGTTGATGTTGAAATTCTCGACAGATTGATGAATCTGGTTGGTGAATTGGTGCTGGCGCGGAATCAAATTCTTCAGTTTGTTCCTACGGGAGCTGACTCGAGTTTTATTGCTACCAGCCAACATTTAAATTTGGTTACCTCGGAACTTCAGGAAGGGGTTATGAAAACCCGGATGCAGCCCATTGGCAATATCTGGAGTAAATTTCCCCGTGTGGTGAGAGATCTTTCCATGGCTGTGGGTAAAAAAATTCGCTTGGAAATGGAAGGTAAAGAAACGGAGTTGGATAAAACTCTTATCGAGGCTATTAAAGATCCTCTAACACATATTGTCAGGAACTCTTGCGATCATGGAATAGAATCTCCAGAAAAGCGTGCAGAAGCAGGGAAGGATGAAGAAGGCGTACTCCTGTTGAGAGCATTTCATGAAGGTGGACAGGTTAATATCGAAATCGTTGATGATGGCGGTGGAATTGACCCAGAGAAAATTAAGGCCAAAGCACTAGAAAAAGATGTTATCACTCAAGAACAAGCCGATCGGATGGGTGATAGAGAATTGGTCAACTTGATTTTTGCGGCAGGTTTTTCGACCGCAGAAAAGGTAACCAATGTTTCTGGGCGTGGTGTGGGTATGGATGTTGTTCGTACTAATATAGAAAAAATTGGTGGGACGGTAGACATCCAAAGTCGAAAAGGCAAAGGTACAACACTTCGTGTAAAGATTCCATTAACCTTGGCTATTATTCCAGCGTTAATTATAACTTCCGGGGGAGGTCGCTACGCAATTCCGCAGGTCAACCTTCTGGAGTTAGTCCGTCTTGACGGAGAGGAAGCTAAAAAGTCGGTAGAGCAGATTCAGGGTGCGCCGGTTTATCGATTACGAGGAAACTTGTTACCACTGATTTATTTGCATGAAGAATTGGAGCTTGAGAGAGCAATAGATGATGAAGCCATAAATATTGTTGTTCTGCACGCCGATGATCGACAGTTCGGCTTGGTTGTCGAGGGGATTAGCGACACTGAAGAAATTGTTGTTAAACCTTTGGGTGAACAATTGAAAGGGCTCGCAGCTTTCTCAGGTGCAACAATTATGGGAGATGGTAAGCTGGCGCTAATTTTAGATGTTATGGGTTTAGCCCAAAAAGCCCATGTTATTGCTGAACATTCTGAGAAAACATTGGCGGTTTCACAGTCCACCCAAGCATTGGCGGGAGATCGGCAGACTTTGTTAATATTTGGTTTGGAAGACGACGATCGTATGGCTATTCCACTTTCAGAAGTTGCCAGGTTGGAAGAGTTCAGACGATCCGATGTTGAGCAATCGGGAGATCAGGATGTGGTTCAATATCGTGGTGAAATCATGCCTTTGATTTATCTAAGTAAATATCTCAATATTGAGGGAGGAATAAGTCAAGAGCGTGATCCAAATGAGTTAATGCAAGCGGTGGTATTCACCCGAAACGAAAGAAGTGTCGGTTTGGTAGTGAGGCGCATCATAGATATTGTTGACGAGAATATCACGGTTAAGCGAGGAGCTAATCGCACAGGGGTGCTTGGAACCATCGTAGTACAGGATCGGGTGACAGACTTACTTGATATAGAAAGTATTGTTCAAGATGCTGACCCAAGCTTCCTAATCGAAACAACCGATTTGGCCTTGGCAGAGGAGGTTAACTAATGTCAGAAGAAAAACAGTTTTGTACATTTTACCTGGACAACCATTTTTTTGGAGTAGCTGTTGAAACAGTGCAGGAAGTTTTTCGCTATCAGGAGATGACACATATTCCTTTGGCACCTCCAGAAATTCGCGGTTTGATCAATTTGCGAGGTCAGGTCATCACGGCGATTGACCTCAGACAACGGTTAAGTATAAGTAAATTACCTGAAGACAAGCTCCCCATGAACGTTGTAGTTCGAACTGGCGAAAATGTTGTCAGCCTTCTTGTTGATGCGATTGGTGATGTTTTAGAAGTTTCGGAAGAAGCCTACGAGCGACCTCCTGAAACAATCCCGGAAGAGGTAAGAAAACTGGTCCGCGGGGTTTACAAGCTGGAAGGTAAATTGCTTTTGATTCTGGATGCGGAGAAGGCAGTAAATATCAGTACCAGTGTGGCCGAAGCCAACTAGAGGAATTAGCGATTTTTTTTCACGAGTGAGATGATTTTTGGTCCTATCTGGTCTAGGGGTAAGATTTCATCGGCCAGTCCTTCTCGAGCAACAAACCCCGGCATCCCCCAAACCACACTTGTTTTCTCGTCTTGAACAATTACATACCCACCTTTATCCTTAATTTGTTCGCAGCCTTTCATTCCATCTTGCCCCATCCCAGTTAATATCACAGACAGTACATTCGGACCGTATATATCAGAAACCGAACGGAATAGAGGGTCTACGGCAGGTCGACAGGAATTTTCCTGTGGTTCCTGATTGGTTTTGAGATAAACCCCATCAGCTTTTTTCTCTAGAACCATATGGTAGTCCCCAGGTGCTATCCATGCTTTTCCGGGTTGTAGTTTTTCGCCGGCTTTCCCTTCTTGAATATCAACAGGTGATTTGCTCGTCAATCTTTCAGCCAAAAGCTTAGTAAAAAAAGGTGGCATATGCTGCACCAAAACTATGGGTACGGGAAGATCCCCCGGAAGGGTAGGGAATAACTCTGCTAGAGCATTGGGCCCTCCTGTTGAGACTCCAATTGCAACAATTTCTATTTTCTGGTTAGCGGGCCGGGGGCGGAATTGCTTTTTAATGACAGGTGCGGCAGTTTTCACAATCGGCTTTGGGATTGCTTTAGAAGGAGCTTCTGTGCCTGCCCTTCCCGCACAAAACATTTTTATTTTTGGGATCAACTCATCTCGAATCCGTTGCTTGGCGATAGAAACACTACCAACATTGGCGGGCTTGGTAACGTAATCGGTGGCTCCTAATGCCAAGGCCTCTAAAGTTTTAGAACCACCTCTTTCGGTAAGGGTGCTGAACATGATGATAGGGAGGTCTTTATAAAGCTTTCGAGCTTCAGTCAGAGTTTCGATGCCATCCATTTCTGGCATTTCTATGTCCAGCGTCAAGATGTCGGGATTGAGTTGCGGGATTTTTTGCAGAGCAATTTTTCCGTTTGCGGCCGTCGCAATAACTTCTATCTCGGGATCAGAACCTAAGGTGTCTGTTACAATTTTCCGAACGACTACGGCATCATCAACCACTAGTACTTTTATTTTTCGCATAAAATCCAAGAATCAGATAAAATCAAATAACTCAATACTATAAGGCATATACTCTACCGTAAAAGAAAGAAAATTGCCATTTAAAAACAGTCCACGCAAAGGGTTGAAAAACATAAGCCTTGTTGTTTCAATTTTAGGGAAATTATTTTTTGGTTAAATGTTCATCGAGTGTTGTAAATTAGTGTCGGAAAATTATTAATAAATTTGAAAACTCAAAAATATGCCTCAATTATTTAATAAAGATGGATTACCGGTAAAAAATAATCCCAAAGCGATTCAAGATGAACTTGTTCGTGGAACAGGATTTGTTATTGCTGAAAAAGTGTCGGCTTTTATTCAAAATGCAAGTCTGCATGAAAAGCATGTAGTGATCTCTATTGATAACGGTACGGAACCTCCCACCGAGAATAAATTTATTATAGGAAGATTAAAAGAAGCACTTGATTTGTTTCAGCAGCAGTTGTAACCACGTAATCCTTATCCATTTATAATGAATTAACTTCATGTTATGTGTGGTGAATACGAAGCCCGTGCTCTTCGACACGAGATAGATTATTTCGATGGAAAGCTTTTTGGATATGCTGGTAGGAAAAAGAAACGACCTTAAAAAGATAACAGATTTTTAACTATACTTTATTGCCCCACTCCTAAGGTGAGGACAGGGCTATTATCTTTTATCTTTCCGGCTTGCAGGGAAAAAATCTGTGATAACAGGGAAAAAGTTGATTTAGATTTAAGGTCCGAATCGTCAATATAAAACCATGTATCTCGATAAAAAACCATTAAGGTTGCATTTTCAGGTCGATTAGGTTTGGATCTGATCCTTAGCAGTTCCCCCGTAAGTTCTCTCCAGTCAAATGTTTCTCCAGATGATTTAAGCGTGCGAGTGACTTTGCCGGCTCTAATGTCTTGCTCAGGTGCTTCCACTGCCTGAGAAAGATAAAACAGAATTCCTAAGAGAGATCGAGTGACCACCCTGATTTGGTCAGATTCATTTGGTTTCGGAGAAAATGTAATGACGTACTTCTCTTTTCTCGGTTCTACATTGAGGGCTCTTGCAAAATTATCTGCGGGTTCGGATTCTTTACCCTCTCCAGCAATTTGTAAGATGATATGAGGGGTTCCATTTTCTTTCTGAAAGAAAAGATTTAGCACATCCTGCGATTGCAATTCTCTTAAATGTTTCGCCGCTTCAATAAACTCTTTAAATTGAGGGGCTTTTTTGGGTGTCGGACCGGAGG
>JAJDBA010000325.1 GCA_029261675.1 Nitrospinaceae bacterium | reverse complement strand
TTCCATAGCGGAAAGCCCCCCTTGTTTTTTCAGCCATTTGTAGATCAAACCCGCCAAATAGATCGAATACGTCGGAGGGGTATTCAACATCGAATCCGCTTCAGCTTGTTGCGCGTAATCGAAAACACTCGGGGTCGTGGGTAATGAATTCCCAATGAGATCATCGCGAACAATTACTAACGTGACGCCGGCGGGTCCCATATTTTTTTGCGCACCCGCATAAATCAACCCAAAACGACTCACATCGAATGGACGTGATAAAATCGTCGAGGAAAAATCGCCAACCAGTGGCACATCTCCGGTATCAGGAATCCAATGATATTCCACACCCCCTATTGTTTCGTTTGGAGTGTAGTGCACATAAGCAGCATCTGAATCTAAAGACCAGCTCTCAAAGGGAGGAATGGTGGTGAATTTATCAGCTTCAGAAGAAGCCGCAACGTTCACCGTGCAATATTTTTTTGCCTCACTAATTGCTTTCTTTCCCCAGGCACCCGTCCAAATATAATCAGCTTTGGTTTTTCCGCGAAGCAGATTCATGGGGATTGTTGCAAACTGAGCAGTCGCACCCCCTTGTAAAAATAAGATCTTATAATTTTGGGGTACATCCAACAGTTCACGGACATCCTTTTCCGCCTCCTCGTAAACTGATACAAATTCCTTGCCTCTGTGACTCATCTCCATGATCGAAGCTCCAGAACCATGCCAATCTGGCAATTCCTCTTGTGCCTGCTTTAACACGGCTTCTGGTAACATCGCGGGTCCCGCACTGAAATTATATTTTCTGGGCATTACAACATATCTCCTGCTTTGGTAATGAGAGACAAAAACTCTCTATAGCCTATTTTATCAACAAAATTAAAATAAATTTTCCCTTAAGTCTCAAAGAGACATAGAGCCTTTTAAATCCAATCTGAGGAAAATGAGGATTAGGGGATTATTGGTAGAAAAAAAACCCGTATAACCCCGATCGGTACTCGATCATGAATTCTCTTTTATAATAGAATTTGGCTATGAAATCCAATTTTTTTTGGGAAAATGCACCTTTCCGCCAATTAATTATTTTTATGTAAAATCTCAATCAGGGAGGGGGATAAATTGTTTAATCGTAACGAATTCAGGGCTTGTTTGGTTCGGGATCGTCTGAAGATTCGAGTTCCAGACCAAGATCTTCAATTTCGAGATCAGGGATGTCCTGACTCTGTACGGTAAGAGGGCCATCGGAATCGTCAATTTCCAGTTTCAGTTCGATCTCATCCAATGGTGCCGCCTTAACAGGAGGCGCTGGCGGAATGGATGGACTGTCATCTAAATCCAGTGCAACTTCAGTTTCACTCAGGTCCAGTGCTACATCCTCGACCTCTGGTTCACCAATCTCCAGCACAGGTTCATGGGAAACGGTTTCTTCAGGCTCTCCAATTTCCAGCGTAGGTTCGAGGCCTAAACCTTCTACCTCTTCGAGTTCAATATCTTCATCCAAGTCAAATTCCAAGGGTTCATATTCTGTATTTTCCGGTGAAATTTGGGCTTCTTCTATTGTTTCCTCTGAGGTCACAGGCAGGTCGAGATTGAAATCGCCTGTTTCTGGATCAATGAAAGACGTAGGCTCTTGTTCGTCAAGGAGGCCGACACTCTCTATTGCAGGGCTGTCTTCAATCTGTCCTTTTACGGATCCTGCAAAAATGGAGAAGGATTCTTTTCCTGCAAGGGATTGCGAACTTTGTGTGGATTTTTTGAATTTAAAACCACAGGCCCCGCAGGCTTTTTCTTTCTTAAAGGAAATGTAACCACAGTCTGAGCATTGCATACTAAAAAAATATATCAAAAATGCTGTAACGTCAAGAAAAATAAATGATTATGGGTTTTTGGGTGTGTTGTTAATCCGCTGAAAAACCACAATTTAGCAGGGAAAAGAACAGACTTTTTTTTGTCGTAGTTGACGAGCTTGCTGAATTTGGTTAGAATCAAGCAATCCAAATAGTTAATTTACAGATGAGCCCCGGGTAAATGTGAATTTCGAGGCGGCTATATTTTGCGAAGGATAAGTAGCGTGAAAAAGAACAGCCATTTATTCAATTTTCTCTGTTTTAAAATGGGAGAAACTATATTTCCGCTTTTTGAGCCTATGTTGAGGTTGGCTGAAAACAAGAATCCGGAAGTGAGAAGGCATTTTAATCAGGCCTTGTTGAGTTTGAAAAAACGCAAGCAAGCTATCGCGCTTCTCAACTTAAACATGGTTTTGAGCCTGAAACCCAACCATTTTCTCGCACGTGTTTTCCGAGGCAGAATCTATGTTAAAGAAGGACAATATCGTCTGGCATCTGAAGACTACCTTGAAGCAAATCGCATCAGCCAATACCGATTCATCCATTACGATCTCTACCGGGAATACTTCAAGTCGGTGAATAATGAATTTGGTGGACAAGATGGACAACCTCTGAACAGTTTCGAGGATGTTTTTGATTCTATGCATTTGATTCAAGGCTGTCGAGATTTAGAAACAGAGGCAGGGCAGGAGTTTCAGGGGAATCTCTCTCTCACTGAAACGGATGACACCGTTTCCATCTACGATCTTGCATTGAGTCCGGATGAAAAGGAAAAGTTTGAAATTCTCGGGCCCATTTCCCAGGAAGAAATTGAAGAAACCGATTGGGATCTATTCTTGAATGACCTGAATTCGTGACGGAAGTTATTGTCCCCTCCCTGTTATTAACTCTTTAAATTAATCGAGCATCAAGTTGATCACACGGTTTGACCTGGAAAAACTAGAGTCCAGCACTCTGGCTCCTTTTGCTGTTAAAAGTGGCAAAAGCCAGGGCCGTCAGCACACGGAAGAAGAACACCAATACCGCACTCGTTTCCAAAGAGATCGCGATCGCATTATCCACACCTCCGCATTCAGAAGGCTTGAGTATAAGACTCAGGTGTTCGTTTACCACGAAGGCGACTATTACCGCACGCGTCTCACGCATTCTTTGGAAGTGGCGCAAATTGCACGTTCCATTTGTAAATCTTTGCAGTTAAATGAAGACCTTGCAGAGTCGGTTGCCTTGTCTCACGACTTGGGACATCCCCCCTTTGGTCACACCGGGCAGGATGTTTTGAACCGGTTGATGAAAGACCATGGCGGATTCGAACACAATAAACAAAGCCTGCGAATCGTAAAACTTCTGGAAAAAAGATATCCAGAATTTGATGGGCTCAATTTAACGTGGGATGTTCTTGAGGGAATCTGTAAACATACCAAAGATGAAGAAAACCCTATCACCTCAGCAGAGGGAGTGAGGTATCCTTCACTGGAGGCTCAGATAGCCGACTTTGCAGACGGCATTGCCTACAACGCGCACGACCTCGACGATGGCATCACGTCAGACCTTCTCGATCTGGACCAGCTCAGAAAAATTGCATTGTGGAAAGAGAATGAAGATCGTTTTGATAAAAAGTATTCAGGATTGGATTTTAAATTAAAAAAATATCAAGTGGTGAGAAGTATCATTAACGAATTGACCACCGATCTTCGCGAAGCCACTTCAAAAAATATTGCAGATTATAAAGTGACTAGCGTGGATGAAGTTCGTCGTGCTCCCATGCGAATGGCGACGTTCGGAAAAGAAGTTGCCGAAAAAAACAAAGAGCTGAAAAAGTTTTTGCATAAAAATATGTATTCGCATCGCAAGGTGCTGCGTATGGAATTTAAAGCCGGACTGACTCTCGATGGAATTTTTGCAGCTTATATGAAAATGCCGGGTCTCCTCCCCGAGGCGGTATTGAAAAATGAATCGCATGGAACTTTAGAGCGCAGAATCTGCGATTATGTTTCAGGGATGACCGACCGTTATGCCCTCAACGAACACAAAAATCTCTACTCCTCTGACGAAGAAGATTGAGTGTAAAAAAGAAACGATTTAGTTCGGGTGGTGTGTTTTTTACCACTTGAATAGAAATATTGATTATTCCCCCTCATGCTATCCTTCTCCCTCCAGGGGAGAAGGGATTGTTTGTTTCCTCTCCCTTGAGGGGAGAGGAATGAGGTGAGGGTGGTTTACAAAATTATGAAAACCATTAAATCCATTTGCGTTTTTTGCGCTTCCAGCGAATCAGTGGATGACAGCTATAAAGCCGTTGCCACTGAACTCGGCCGTGCCATAGGCAAAAAAGGCATCGACCTGGTTTATGGTGGCGCGTCCATCGGCCTGATGGGCTGTGTCGCCCGTGGCGTGCA
>JAJDBA010000324.1 GCA_029261675.1 Nitrospinaceae bacterium | reverse complement strand
GGTCTTGATTGATCTTATCGCCAATTGCATTGACAAGTTTGATAATCAATTTTGCCATGGCATAACCGGGGGCGGCCTTCCCTGAAAAAATCTTTGTATAAGACCCTGTAACTTTTTCAGGATTCTTGATAAGGCGATTGTAAAGAATAATACAGTGGAGAACGTTTAACAGCTGCCGTTTATATTCATGGAATCGCTTTATATGAACATCAAAAATTGATTCGAGGTTAACCTTAACTCCAGTTCGATCTAAAATGAATTTTGCCAGTCTTTCCTTGTTTTGGATTTTTATATTACGCCATTCTTTCTGAAACTCAGGGTCGTCACACTTTGTGGAAAGAGCCTTGAGTTCGAAAAGGTTTGTAACCCACTCCTCACCGATATTTTTCTCGATTAGACTGGATAGATCAGGGTTGCAGACTTTTAACCATCTTCTTTGAGTGATACCGTTGGTTTTGTTGTTGAATCGTTCTGGATACAAGTCGTGAAAATCCCGGAATACATCCTTCTTGAGAATTTCAGAATGAATTTCGGCAACTCCATTTAAAGAATGGCTGCCCACAATTGCCAGATGCGCCATGCGGATAGATTTCGAAAAGCCTTCTTCGACCAATGACATACGTCTGACTTTATCTATGTCGTTGGGAAATTTTTCATGCACTTCTTTTATTAGATGATCATTGATCTTGAAGATAATTTGCAAATGCCGAGGTAATAAATCCTCCATTAACCCCAACGGCCATTTTTCCAATGCCTCAGGCAGGATGGTGTGGTTGGTAAATCCAAAGGTTTTCACGGTAATGTTCCAGGATTTGTCCCATGACAACTTTTCTTCATCTACAAGAATCCTCATTAAATCGGCAATGGCCAAAGCAGGGTGAGTGTCATTCATTTGTATTGCCACTTTGCTTGGGAACAAAGCAAAATCCGAATGAGATTTCTTAAACCGTCTAATAATGTCTTGCAGAGAAGCGGAAACAAAAAAGTATTCCTGTTTCAACCTGAGTCGTTTGCCATTTTGGTTGGCATCGCTGGGATACAAAACCTTAGAAATAATTTCGGTGTTTTGTTTGTCATGCAACGCTTGGATATAATTACCCTCGTTAAACAACTTTAGATCCAACTCTCGATCAGATCGTGCGCCCCACAAGCGTAAATTGTTTACAGTTTGATTTTTATATCCGGGGACTGGGATGTCAAAAGGCATTGCCATCACCCGCGAGGTATCTACCCATTTAAATTCGGGTTCTCCTTTTTGGTTTAGTGATGTCTCTACCCGCCCTTCGAACTGAACCGGATATAGAAATCGCGGCCGTGGAATTTCCCACGGACTGCCGCTACGTAGCCAGTTATCAGCTGTTTCTACTTGATATCCGTCTATTATTTTTTGGTGAAAAATGCCAAACTCATAACGAATTCCATATCCCCAAGCGGGCACCCCCAATGTTGCCAACGATTCCATGAAGCAAGCAGCCAGTCGGCCGAGGCCGCCATTACCAAGCCCTGCTTCGATTTCCATTTCTTCTAGATCGCCCATATTGTAGCCCAACTCATCTAGAGCCTGACAAAACTCACCATGAAAACCGAGATTGATGAGGCTGTTATTCAGCAATCGACCAATCAAAAATTCCATGGAAAGGTAGTAAGCTCTTTTTGCATCATTTTCGTAATAGGAGTGTTGGCAGAGCAGCCATTTTTTAATCAAGCGGTCTCTTACTGACAAGGCAAGGCTGGTGTATAAATCTCTTTTTGTTGCGGATAAATGGTCGTCGGCAAGGGAATATTTCAGGTGAAATTCGAATGATTTTTTTAAAGCATCGACACTGGTTTCATCGGCCCAGGCATGGTTTTTGTCCATCATAAGTAAAAAGTTTCTTTTCGATTAAGGGTTTAAAGAAGACACGATATGTCTTAGAAAAACTGTCTGTTATAGAGAAAGCCTACAGTTATTTCTATTATATGAATTTATAAAAATGCATGAGTTAGGTTTAGAACAACAGATCATTATTGCCATTTTTTGCCTTTGTGTAGATAAACCTTTAAACTGCATTTCGAGTGATAATTTCCGCAACGGCAGTAAAAACTCTGAGAGTTTAAAGCATGAAAGTGTTCTATTCAAATTTTAAAATCCTACTTTTTGCCTCTTTAATTTGGGTCAATGGATGTCAACAGAACACCGTTTCTGCACCAGAATCAAAATCCAAGATTGTGGTGGCCATTGATGCGACTTTTATCCCTATGTCGTTTATGAATACCGAAAATCAACTCGATGGATTCGAGGTTGATTTAATCAAAGAAGTGATTCAAGAGGCAAAACTGGAATATGAACTGGTAAACGTTGAGTGGGGGGGATTGTTTGGAGGATTGATCACTGGGAAATTTGACCTTGTTATCAGTTCTGTTGGGATCATAGAAGAAAGGAAGAAGAGAATGGCTTTCAGCATTCCTTATATACAAAGCGGAGCGGCGGTATTGGTCCGAAATGACTTGCCCGATATTGAATCATTGGAGGATCTGGAAAAGCAAAATGCCACAGTAGGTGCGCAGATCAATACGACATCACATTATTTTCTTGAGAAATATTCGGGAATAAATATAAAGACGTTTGAGAAATTCGGTCATGCCGTAATCGATCTTGCTAATAAAGGCGTGGATGCCGTTGTAGGAGATTCTGTTCAAGCCAACTATTATTTTAGGAATAATAAAGATTTGGAAGGTCAGGCCCGGTTTGTGGGTTCTAGGATGACATCGGAATCTTATGGAATCGTTCTCCGTAAAGAAGATAAGGAATTAAAAGATAAAATTGATGCGAGTCTGACTCGGCTTTTAAAAAATGGAACGATTAGCAGGTTACATCAAAAATGGGAATTGGGAGATTTTGCAACTGTCCCGAATCTATAGTTTTTAAGTTAGGACAAGGCTCCCTGCAATACATCCTGTTAATAGGGTTGCCAGGAAAGAGGTCCATAAGGCTTGTAATCCAACAAGTGAAATTTCTTGGGCGCGTGAAGGCACTAATACTGAAAGGCCGCCCATAAAAATTCCCATGCTGGAAATATGAACAAAGCCGCACAAGCCATAAGTCAAAATAGTCATGGAACGCATAGTGAGTGCCGAATCGGTCGCTTGGATGGATGCGAGTGAGAAATAAGCAGAGACTTCTGTTTCAATAAACCGTGAGCCTAGAATTTGCGAGGCTATTTCCCATTCCTCGGGTCTTAGACCAAGCAAGATAGTAAAAGGGAATGTGACCCACCCCAGTAGTCGGGTTGCAGAAAAAGGCTGCCCCTGGAAATCGGGAAGCTTGCCTAGCATAAGATCGAATAACGCTTCCAAGCCTAATACGATAATGAGAACTGTTGCAATTCCAACGGCCATTTTTACCCCTTGGCTTCCTCCTTCGACAAATGCATTCATTAAGTTGGTCTGATTTAAATTGTCGCCGCCATCATCGCGAATCTCTCCAAGAGTTTCTGGTTGTTCTTGTTCAGGGCAAAAAAGTTTACTGACCAATATGGCGCACGGGATGGATATCAGCGAAGCGGAAACAAGATGCCCCGCAATATTAGGAAAAATTTTGTGCAGGGCAATAACATAAATACCCATTACAGTGCTGGCAACCGTAGCCATCATGCAGGTCATTAGGGTTAATAGCTCTGACCGAGTCATTTTATTTAAATAAGGGCGTACGGTTAAGCCTGATTCAACTCCAAAAAATAAGTTGGCCGAAGCGGCTAGCGATTCTGCTCCTGATAAGGAAAGGATCCGGTAAAAGGCTCTTGAGAAGAGGCGAACTATTTTTTGCATGATGCCCAAGTTATATAATCCGCCAATCAGGGCGGAGAAGAAAATGACTGTGGGAAATATCTGGAAAGCGAGAACGAATCCAATAGAGGGAGTACCATCAGCCAATGCTTGGCCGGGGCTGAGAGCGAGAGGGCCGAATAAAAATATGGAACCTTTTTGAGAGGCGCTCAGTAGGGAAATCAGAAAATCATTGATCCATTCCAGAGCAACTCTGGATCCTGAAAACCAGAATGTTAAAGCGCCTAATGCCCATGCAAGGGAGATGCTACCCACAATTGTTGCAATTTTGATTTTGGTACGGGCACCGGTCATCCACGCAATACTGGCGATAACGAAAAAACCGCTTAGGGAAATTAAACGATAGGTAGAGTCTTCCATTTATAAGTTAAGGTCTTTGTTTGAAATCAAATCAATAACTTTTTTTTCGTCTTTCACCGGAAATATTTTTTTCGTCATTTTTAATCCTTTTCGGTCGCAATAGAGCTGGATGGTAATGATTTCTGTGAAAGTTTACCACGCGAAACTTTTTTATTCTATGAGCCGTTGATTTGTAAGTGTATGAAATTCAAACAATTTTTATACGCCGGGGGTTATAATTATGTTCTTGGGAATTCCGGGTTTAAAGGCTTTTTATTGTCCTACCCATTGCAACTAATAAATTCAGGTATGTTGGATTGAAAAAGAAAATTATCTTTGCCGTAATTTGGTCTCTTGCTGCGTACTTTTTTTATGAGTTCTTTAAGACGGCTGACCTTAATCGAACCTGGAAAGAGATAGAAACCGCTCACTCCAGATGGCTGGTTGTTGCTATTTTGTTCAATCTGTCGATTTTGTTGGTGTGGACTTCGTTATGGAATATCCTTGTCCCCAAAAATATTTCGGTCTCTTTTTCAAAGCTGTTTCAGGCCAATACCTTCATGTCCACTTCATGCAATACTCTGCCGTTTCCGGGGGGACATGCGGTAGGCCTTGTTTTGCTGGCACGTCTGGCTAAGTTGAAACATTCGGTGGCCTTATCTGTGCTGGCGCTGGATCAGATGATGGAAGGAATTGTTAAAGTTGTGGTTCTTACATTGGCAGCCAGTTTTTCTCCCTTGCCAGAGCAAATGCGACAAGGAATTACGGTTTTTATCGTGTTGATTGCAATATTCTCGGCGTTTATGTTTTATGCCGCACATAAGATCCCAAAGATTGCAAGTGAGGATGAAGAGATTTCACCATCTATTTTGTTCAGAGTAAAAAAATTTGTATCACAATGGGCTGGACACTTGGAACTGTTGAAAGATTACCGAGTATTTAGCGCAGGTCTGTTTTTGGCATTAATCATGATGGCATTACAGGCATTGGGAATATGGGCGGCGCAAAAAAGTCTGGGACAAGAGCTTCCCTTTTGGACTACGATTTTGGTTATGGCAGCGTTAAACCTTGCCACAATTTTGCCTCTGACCCCTGGAAATTTTGGTGTTTACGAAGCAACCGCATTTTTAATTTATAAATTTTCAGGGTTGTCGCCAGAGATGGCATTGAGCTTGGCATTGTTGCAACACATTTGTTTTCTGATACCTATGGCAGGTACCGGTTGGGTGATTCTTTTAGCCCAATCTCTGAATTTGTTAAATGGAAAGTATAAGAAACGAGCGAGTCTAGAGTGAGGGTTGTTTATAAGTATTTGAATATATTGGTTTAAATTTCATCATCTGGTTCTTTTGGGATTTTGGGCGGGTGGCTTTTTTGATCGGTTTAAGCTAGGTGGGGAGGGGATTTTATGTTAAAATTTCCGGGTTAAAATTACGGGAAGGTGCATTCTGTAACACTCCTTTCCTACTTATTTATTGTTGGAGGTTATTGGGTATGGCTGAAGGAAAAGTAAAGTGGTTTAATGATAGTAAGGGTTATGGATTTATCGAGTCAAGCGACGGGGAAGATTGTTTCGTACATTTTTCTGAAATTCAGGGAGATGGTTTCAAAACCTTGAAAGAGGGTCAAGACGTGGAATTCGAAAAAAGCATGGGCCAAAAAGGACCACAAGCTTCAAAAGTAATTCCGAAATAAATTTTTTTGCGAGATTGTTTAACCGGTAGGGCTTTCATGCCCTGCCGGTTTTTTTTGTGCAAAGAAGCCGCCTCTTTGCTTTTTCTGTAGATCAATCCCCTTGCTTTGATGCAATGATATACAAATTGAAACCGTAGCCCGCCATATCAAACAAGGGGCCTATGTATGTCAGCGGATTTAGAGTATTTTTAAAGTCCCTTTTTGCTGATCGCAGGAACTTTTCCATAATGTTATTGGGCTTTGCTGAATCATTGTAGGCGTTAAAACCTTTTTGGTTCAGTAGCCCTTTTCTTGCCTTGTTCGTTTCTAAATGAACAATTTTAAAGCCTGCCTTTTCCAACATCTGGTTCAGACTATCTCTGGAAAAAAAATAGAAATGTTGAAGGGTTTCGTAGCCAATCCAGTTCTCTTTCAAAAAGACAGCATTTTTAACATTCGGAGTCCACATTACCAAAAGTCCACCTGGTTTCATGACATGATGAATTCTCTTTAGACAGTCAAGAGGATTCCGCAAGTGCTCAATGAGATCCCAAAGGGTGATGACATCGAAGGTGTTCGCATCATAGGAAAGAGACTCGTCTAATGATTCGAGACGAAGGTTTTCCAGTGCAAAATTTTCCTGGGCAAACTTGATATACTCAGGCAGGATCTCCAATCCATGACAATTCCAACCCCTCTCTTTGGCGCAGTTAAGAAAAAATCCCGCCCCGCATCCAATATCCAATAAATTGCCTTTGCCTGAGTATAAACTTTCTATAAGGCTTAACCGGGAGTTGTAAAGTTTCGAGAAAGATTTGATGCGTGCTTGTCTTTCAAGGATGTATCGTGAGTGAAGCCCCGATTCTGCTTCATTACCCGTCATCTCTTTTTGGTAATTTTCCTGCATCGCTGCTACGGTAGGCAATGGATTGACAAATTTCAGATGACATTCCTCGCAATGAACGACCAGTGTTTTATCTTCACGAAGGTGTACTGGGGTGAATTTCAACGAACCGCAGCATACGCAGGGGATTCGTTCGCTTCGTGAGGATTCGAAAGCAGACAGTAGCATTCTGACAAACCTTTATAGAGTGCTGAGGTTGGTGATTATTCTTTGTTTTGGGAACAAACCGTATTTCGGAGACAAAATCGGAAGTATGGTAGGCCATTTAATTCCTGTTTGCAATATCCAAAGAAAAGCCTCATTGTATCGTGTGCAACGGCTAGAGTTTGTTGTTTGAGATTGTAATATGCTACATGTGACTCATAGTGCTCCCAAAATTTATTTCTTCAATCCAGAACTCCGAGGTGGAATATGACTAAAGCTGCATTCACTCCCAATGCAGGCGATAGCATTGTTGTCAGATTAAAAATAGAGGGGCAGGCTCAAGTTCTGCCTAGGGTGATGACTGAGATTGCTAATCTCGAAGGCCATATTGGTGCGGTAGATATTGTTCGTCCGCTTACTGAAGGTGGTTCCATTCGAGATATCAGTATCTATACTTCAGGAGTGGAGCACGGACAAAAAATTGTGGAGGCTCTTGGGCAAGTTGAAGGTGTGGAAGTGGTACATCATTCTGATAGTTCATTTTTGCTGCTTCTTGGAGGGATAATTGAAGTTACCAGTAGAAATGAATTAAAAACGCGGGATGACCTTTCCATGGCCTACACGCCGGGTGTCGGAAGAGTTTGTATGGCGATTCATAAAAATCCAGAAGAGGTTTATCAATTAACCATTAAACGTAATACGGTGGCTATTGTAACGGATGGTACTGCTGTGCTCGGATTAGGGGATATTGGCCCGGAAGCTGCCATGCCAGTTATGGAAGGTAAAGCTATGTTATTCAAGGAATTTGCAGGGGTAGATGCATTTCCCATTTGTCTTAATGCAAAAAGTACCGATGAAATTGTGCAGACTGTCCGAGCAATCGCACCAGGTTTTGGTGGAATAAATTTAGAGGACATTGCTGCGCCGCAATGTTTTGAAATTGAAAAACGACTTCAGGAAGAACTGGATATTCCAGTTTTTCATGACGATCAGCATGGGACAGCCGTTGTTGTTTCTGCCGCATTGATCAATGCGTTCAAGTTTTTAGGAAAAAGCCATCAAAAAGTTAAAGTGGTTATTCTTGGCGCGGGAGCAGCGGGCACCGCGTGCACGAAAATGATCAAACAACTCGGAATAGATAACATTATTGTTTGTGATCGAAAAGGCGCAATTAATAAATCCAGAGAAGATTTGAACGAGGCTAAAAATTGGTTCGCGGAAAACACTAATCCTGAGGGGTTGTCTGGAAAAATGAGTGACATCATCGCAGGTGCAGATCTTTTTCTGGGTGTTTCAGGGCCGGGCCAATTGCAAGTTGAAGATTTAAAAAAAATGGCAAAAGATCCCGTAGTTTTTGCTTTGGCGAACCCGGTGCCGGAAATACTACCAGAAGAAGCCGCCCCGCATGTGGCGATAATGGCTACCGGGCGTAGTGATTACCCGAACCAAATAAATAATGTGTTGTGCTTTCCCGGACTTTTCCGCGGGGCTTTAGATTGTATGGCCACAGAAATTAACGAAGAAATGAAGATGGCTGCTGCACAGGCTATAGCAGAGTGTATTTCCCATGAGTATTTGCAACCCGATTATATTATTCCGAGCGTTTTCGATGCTGATGTGGTTAAAAAAGTTGCAGATGCTGTGGTAAAAGCGGCTAGAGACTCGGGAATAGCACGCAATCGAGGTAGGAAAAAATTCGACTAAATATGTGAATTCTTTTGATTAGCATTTATTGACCCAGCCCCTCGTGTTAACCTAAAAAACGTATACGTGCTTTTTCCATTCAGGTTTATCCTCTCGGATTAAACTTCCCATTCGCGCAACAAATATGAAATCAATTCTAAGTTGGTGCTATAAAAATATTACGGAAAAGTTTCCAGGAACGCTTCTCATTGTTGCGCTGGTATTGAGTGGATTTTCTGTTTATCTGGCAGCGGATTTGAAGTTCAATCCTAAAATGGATAATCTCCTTCCCCAAGATCTTCCCCT
>JAJDBA010000323.1 GCA_029261675.1 Nitrospinaceae bacterium | reverse complement strand
ACCGAAACGGAAATGTCACAGGTTGTAAAGGCTTTAGAAGCCGGAGCAGACGAGTATGTTATGAAACCGTTCACCAAAGAAATGATTGTTGAGAAGCTTACAATTATGGGTTTGTCTGTCGAATAATATAGCAACCTGAACGATTTGTGAAATAAGGAACAGCATGGCCATCAACCCCGCAGACTTTGATCATATAAGCAAAATAGTAAGAGAACAATCCGCGATTGTCCTTGAAAAGGGAAAAGAATATCTGGTTGAATCCAGACTAATGCCTTTGGTCCATCAGGAAAAACTAGGGTCTCTCGAAAATCTGGTCGCAAAACTGAAAGCTCAACCAAGAGGTGAATTACGAGACACAGTAATAGAAGCAATGACCACCAATGAAACTTCTTTCTTCCGCGATATACACCCCTTTGAAACATTAAAAAAAGAAATCTTCCCTGATTTAATAGAAAAGAGAAAAGATAAAAAGGAATTGAATATCTGGTGCGGAGCCAGTTCCAGTGGTCAAGAACCCTACTCACTGGCAATGATTCTCAAAAATCAATTTCCTACGCTCAATACTTGGAAAATTTCTTTTTCTGCGAGTGATATATCAAACCAGATGCTGAATCGTTGCCGCAGTGGAATTTACAGTCAATTAGAAATCAACCGCGGCTTACCTGCCCCATTAATGGTTAAATATTTTAATCGTTTGGGAACAGAATGGCAGGTAAAGGAAGACTTAAGGAAAATGATCCAGTTTAGGATCACTAACCTTTCTGAAAAATGGCCCTTCATGCCCCCCTTGGATCTGATAATGATGCGCAATGTTCTCATTTATTTCGATGTCGAAATGAAAAAAGATATTCTGGGTAAAATCCGAAAACTGCTCAAGCCTGACGGGTATCTTTTTCTTGGAGCGGCAGAAACCACTCTGAACCTTGACGAAAATTTCGAAAGAATGCCTTATAAACAATCCGGTTGTTACCGCTTAAAACAGAGCTGAAGCCATGCAACAATTTGAAAATGAAATCATTCATTACACTAAGGATATCTGGAAATCTATACTCGATCTCGATGTAAATAAATCTGAAGATGCATTTAGCCAACTGGGGGGAGAAAGTATTCTCGCCGGCTGCGTACAGATTACGGGATCATGGGAAGGAGCGGTGGCCTTAGACTGCCCCGTTGAACTTGCAAAAAAAGTAGCCTCGATAATGTTTCAGTTGAAAGAAGAGGAAACAACCACCGACTTGGTAGAAGATGGGCTCGGAGAACTGACCAATATGACGGGAGGTAACATCAAATCTTTACTACCCGAACCCTGCTATTTATCACTTCCTGCGGTAACCATGACACAACATGGACTCAGGATTCCAGGCAGCGAGCTGATATCAACCGTTACCTTTAAATGTTGGGGTTACAACTTTCGAGTATCGGTACTCAAAAAAATAGAAAAAGATGATGAGTAAAGACAGGTTCCCATAAATAATTAATCATCCCGTTTTAGAGTCCGAATGATGCAATTTCTGGAAAGTGAAATTCAGCAATACAACAAACTCGTCTGGTCCACCCTTTTAGGGTTTGACATCCAACCTGAACCTGGCACATTTGATTTTTCTTCCGAAGATACGGTCACAGGAAGCGTACAAGTAACTGGAAAGTGGAACGGAGTTATCACCCTTTACTTGCCCTCTCTCCTGGTTAACAAAATCACCGAAACCATGTTTTCTTTGGAGTCTGGAGGAGCAAATCCAGAAACGAAAAAGGATGCCATCGGAGAGCTGATCAATATGATCGGTGGCAATATAAAATCTATTCTTCCCCAACCAAGCGTTCTCTCCACACCTATTTTTGCAATGGAAGGGCAAAGCCAGCAGTTTCCTTTTACGAAAAAGGTGACACAATGCAAATTCACTTGCAAAGATAGCTCATTTGCCTTGTCCTTATACGAACAAAAGCCTGCCGAAAAAAAAACTGTTTCTGCTTAGGTAAAGTTTCAGGCGGGAAAATCAGGTTTTGCGCTTGATACCTGTATGCTCATCTAATTCTTTATCGACGGTATCTGCGGATTGGTGTGAGTTGTAGCGAACCAGGTTTTTCAGGTGTTCATAGCTCTCCAGATCAACCTCCTTAAACTCTACCGCAAGTTCTTGGTCGGTAGAACGCCCCACCCTTCCCTTCATATCAACATGAATAGGAGGTTCGGCTCCTTCCAGAAACACCGAAACTTCACAAAGAGTATCAACGGCCAAAGGGGTGCCCTGCTGTTTTAGGGAGATGCCTGTCATGCTCAAGTCATGGGTTTCATGGGTTTTAATCGTGCAATCTCCAGCGCGAACCTCCACCCAGACCCTTATAGGCACTCTTGTAAACTCTCTATTTTCTTCGTTTCCAGCCATCTTCAAAATCTCGAGTTAAAATTTTAAGTTGCCTTATTTAATATTATAACGAATTAAGGAGGAAAAGCGAGAACTTCGCTTAACCCATATAAAGTAAAGGAGTTACAGAGGTTTCCAGTTAAAAAAAAATTGCTATTTTTCCACGCCATCACCTTGACATGATGAAGATTCGGTCTTATTTAGCAACAAGTTCGACAAAATTTTATATCCATTTACTCAATCAGGTAAATTTAAAAGTATCTATAAAGAAAGGAATTAGCAAATGGGAAAGATCATTGGCATTGATTTAGGCACCACAAATTCTGTGGTAGCCGTTATGGAGGGTAGCGAACCAAAAGTTATCCTGAACGAGGAAGGCAGCCGGACCACTCCTTCTGTGGTTGCTTTCACCAAAGATGGTGAAATTCTGGTGGGTCAGGTAGCTAAACGACAGGCAATTGCTAATCCTGAAAACACGATTTTCTCGGTCAAAAGATTCATGGGCCGTTCCCTGAATGAAGTATCAGAAGAAATGAAAATGGTGCCTTATCAAGTAGTACAAGGAGATAAAGGCGATGTGAAAATTAAAGCAGGCGATAAAACATATTCGCCTCCTGAAATTTCAGCGATGATTCTTCAAAAACTGAAAAAATCTGCTGAGGCCTATCTTGGTCAGCCTGTTACGGAAGCCGTTATCACCGTTCCTGCATATTTTAATGATGCGCAACGACAAGCCACAAAAGATGCCGGAAAAATTGCCGGACTGGAAGTCAAACGAATCATCAACGAGCCTACTGCATCCGCATTGGCCTATGGTCTGGATAAAAACAAAGATCACACCATTGCTGTTTATGATTTCGGGGGTGGAACTTTCGATGTGTCTATTCTGGAAGTCGGCGACAATGTTGTCGAGGTTAAAGCAACTAATGGCGACACACATCTCGGCGGCGACAACTTCGACCAGTGCATCATCGACTGGCTAGTAGCAGAGTTCAAAAAGGATCAAGGAGTCGATCTATCGAAAGATAAGATGGTTCTTCAAAGATTAAAAGAAGCTGCTGAAAAAGCCAAGATGGAACTTTCCAGTACAAACGAAACCGATATCAACCTTCCATTCATTACGGCAGACGCGGCTGGGCCGAAACATCTAAACGTCAAGCTCTCTCGATCTAAGTTTGAATCCATGGTAGATGATCTAATCGAAAGGTCTAAAACTCCCTGTATTCAGGCTATGAAAGATGCAGGAATCAAGGCAGATCAGGTTAATGAAGCAATTCTGGTCGGTGGTTCCACAAGAATTCCAAAAGCACAAGAACTGGTTAAAAACCTATTTGGTAAAGAGCCACATCGTGGAGTTAATCCCGATGAAGTCGTTGCACTTGGCGCAGCCGTTCAAGCCGGGGTTCTTTCTGGTGATGTGAAAGATATTTTATTACTGGATGTCACACCACTTTCTCTTGGAATCGAAACCATGGGAGGTGTAACAACTCGTCTCATAGATCGAAATACAACCATCCCAACTCGAAAAGCAGAAACTTTTTCTACAGCGGCTGACAATCAGCCATCCGTAGAAGTTAATGTCATTCAGGGTGAGAGGGAAATGGCCAAGGACAACAGATCCATAGGTAAGTTTCACCTCGATGGTATTCCAGCTGCACCCCGTGGTATGCCGCAAATCGAAGTGACTTTTGATATCGATGCAAATGGTATCCTCCATGTCACGGCCAAAGATAAAGGCACTGGCAAAGAACAAAAAATCACCATCACCGACTCCACAGGTTTATCTGATAAGGATATCGAGGATATGGTGAAAGATGCAGAAGCCAACGCCGAAGCGGATAAAGAGCGACGCGAAAAAATCGATGTTAAAAACCAACTCGACTCGGTCATCTACAACCTTGAAAAAACCCTTAAAGACAACAAGGACAAATTCAAGGAAGAAGATATTAAAGAAGCCGAAGAAGCCGTGGAAGAAGCAAAAAAACATCTTGAAGGTGAAGCCGATGTTATGAAAGAGCAAACCGAAAAAGTTAATCAGATCGCTCACAAACTCGCCGAGGCCATGTATACTCAAACTCAAGAACAACCGAGTGATGGAGGGGAGCCAGGAGATCCAGGAGACGCTGGCGACACCACTGCAGAAGGTGAACAAGGCGAACAAGCGAAGTCTGATGATGATGTTGTTGATGCAGAATTTGAAGACGTCGGCAAAAAATAAACCCAGCCAACCCTCCCGGTTTAACTACCGGGGGGGTTATTTTTTTCCCTAAAACAAAACAACCATGGCAAAGAAAAAAACAACTTCTAAAAAAGAAGAAGAACCCAAAATCAATGTCGTTGATCGGCGCTCCGCTATGCTCGAAGAAGATGAGTTGGAAGCTACTCAAGAAGAAAGGCTTCCCTCTTACGTAGAGAGACTCAAACAGGAGGCCGAAGAAAAAGACCAAAAACTAAAAGACTATATCGCCGCTTACAAAGAGAAAACAGCAGAGGACGATGGCTTTAGAAAACGTCTGGAAAAGGACAACGATGTCCGTCTCGACCAGTTCAAAGCCAACCTCTTTGCAAGACTTGTCCCTATTCTCGACAATTTAAACAGAGCTCTTCAAGCAGCAGAAAGCAATCGCGATTTCGACGGATTAAATAAGGGAGTCGAGATGGTGTCCAAACAATTCAGCCGTGAACTAAAAAACAACGATGTCGAAATCATTGACACCCAGAATCGAAAATTCAATACAAAAACGGATGAAATTTTCCTGACAGAAGAAACAGATGATCCAGAAATGGATAATATGATTGTACAAGAGCTCGAACCGGGCTATATTTTCAAAGATAAATTAATCAAAGCCGCAAAAGTAAAAGTGGCCCACTTAAAAACCTGACTATCCTTGCCTTTTTAAACCAATTCGATCCCTGAAATAATATTCCCATGAGTCAACGCGATTACTACGAAGTTCTTGAAGTTTCTAGAGGTGTTAACGAAGCAGAACTCAAAAAAGCTTATCGACAAAAAGCACTAAAATACCATCCAGATAAAAATCCGGGTGACCACGCCGCAGAAGATAAGTTCAAAGAAGCTTCAGAAGCCTATGAAGTTTTAAAAGATCCAGAAAAACGGCAAATCTATGACCAGTATGGTCATGACGGACTTAAAGGACAAGGGTTCAACGGTCCCAGTGGTTTCGAGGATATCTTCTCCCAATTCGGAGATGTTTTTGGAGATTTTTTCGGCGGTGGCGGTGGTGGACAGCGGCAAAGAACCGGCTCCGATCTGCGTCTGGATATTCGCATTACATTCCATGAAGCCGCCTTTGGTGCAGAAAAGGAAGTAGAAGTAAGCAAACATAATTCATGTGGAACATGCAGAGGATCCGGTTCCAAACCAGGACACTCACCACAAACTTGTCGAACATGCCGAGGCACCGGACAGGTGGTTCGTGCACAGGGGTTTTTCAGCGTTCAATCACCCTGCCCCGATTGTCGAGGAGCCGGACAAACCATCACCCACCCCTGTGGTGAATGCCATGGCGAAGGCCGCGTTCGAGAAAAGAAAAAACTATCGATCAATATCCCGGCAGGTGTAGATGATGGAGCCCGTCTCAGGCTCCGCAATGAAGGGGAACCGGGGCCACAAGGGCTACCACCAGGAGATTTATATGTCATCATGCATGTAGAGCAGCATGATTTTTTCCATCGCGAAGAAGACGATATTCACTGCAAAATGACATTGACCTTTGCGCAAGCAGCTTTAGGTGCAGACATTGAAGTCTCCCTGCTAGAAGAAAATAAAACAAAGGTCATCTCTGTCCCTGCAGGCACTCAAAATAACGGAAGCTACCGCATCTCAGGAGCGGGTATCACCCGACTCCGCGGTGGTGGACGAGGAGACCAGATCATTCACTTCGACATTGCAACACCTAAAAAACTAAACAAACGCCAAAAAGAACTCTACAAAGAGCTTGCCGAAATAGACGGCCATTCACTCAAGGATACTTTAAAGGGGTTCTTCCAAAAAATAAAAATGTAATCCTCCTTCTTTTATTTTAGAAATTTTCAATCCCGCCTCTAGAAGGTTAACAAGCCCTCATTAAGTTTTTTTAATCCTCTATTAACAAACGCTTAATCTCCAGATTCTATTCTTAGAAAAGATAATTATAAGCACTCGTCTTTAAAAAATTAAATTTAGCGGAGGGTTTCCCATGGCTACTTATAAAAGCAAATACTTCTTTGCCTCTTTCCTTATCCTATTTCTAAGTTTTCCAATCTTTAATGGAAACAATTTAAATTCTGTTTTTGCTTTAAGCAGCAAAGTGAATCCGGTAGGAACTAATTTAATTGTCGAAATTGCTAAAAAGCAAAACCCGGCAGTAGTTTTTGTAACCTCAAAAACAAAATTCCAACCCGCACGAGGCAACCTTCCGCAACAACGAGGCCCCTTTGGTCAACGTGGGCCTTTTGGTCAACCCGGCCCATTTGGAGCTCCCGGCCCTTCACCTCAGCAACCTGGTCCGGGCAATGGAACTGGAACCGGATTTATTATTGATAAGGAAGGATACATCCTTACCAACAACCATGTCGTCGATAATGCCGATGTGATCAAAATAACTCTCGATAATGAAAAAGAATATGAAGCGAAATTAATAGGGTCCGATTCCAAAACAGACATCGCACTACTAAAAATTAAACGGCAGTCTGGAGATAACACCAACTTTCCTTATTTAGAGCTGGGTGATTCAGAAAAAGTAGAAGTCGGAGAATGGGTTGTGGCAATCGGAAATCCTTTTGGGCTTGACCACACTGTGACCACAGGAGTTGTTAGCGCCAAGGCCAGAAATATTGGGGCGGGCCCTTACGATGAATTCATCCAAACCGATGCTTCAATCAATCCGGGAAATAGCGGTGGTCCCTTACTCGATATGGAAGGAAAAGTAATTGGAATCAATACCGCCATTTACTCCAGAACCGGTGGGAGTGTTGGAATTGGTTTCACCATCCCCATCAATATGGCAAGTGACATCCTCGACGAATTAAAAAAGGATGGGAAAGTAACGCGCGGCTGGTTGGGAGTCATGATTCAAAAAATCACAACCGAACTCGCCGAAACGTTCAAACTTGCAGACACACATGGCGCTTTGGTAAATGACGTTGTCCCCAATGGACCAGCCGATCGGAGTGGACTCAAAAGAGGCGATATCATCGTTAAGTTTAATGGAAAAGAAATTTTATCCGTAGAGAATCTACCCAAACAGGTTTCCGCTGTTGAACCGGGAAAATCTGTAAAAGTGGAAGTGATTCGCGACGGCAACAAAAAATTGTTAGATGTAACAGTAGATAAAATGCAAGAAGAGAAACAGGCTTGAGTCCCCCGCCCTCTAACGAGGGAGGAAGTATTGGCAGATATTAACTAGTAGTTATAAATATAAATTTTCTCCCCGCCGGGCGTGATTGCCCGGAACCTCCGAAAAGGGAGCTGTTGTCAAGGCAGCTCCCTTTTTAGAATCTATCAGAATGAAGGGCTTTATTTGAGGAATTGACTGTGCGGGAGTTCGGTGCTTTTCATGAGATATTGATCAACGGATCGCGCAGCTTCACGACCTTCGGCAATAGCCCAAACCACAAGAGACTGACCACGGGTCATATCCCCCGCTACAAAAACTCCTTCAACACTGGTCATTTTGTTTTCATCGCATGAAACATTTTCGCGTGCATCGAGGTCAAGCCCTAATTCTTGTACCATTCCTTCGTGAATAGGATGGACAAAACCCATAGCCAGAAGAACCAGTTCAACATCCAACTCAAACTCAGAGTCTGGAACTTCATTCATTGAAGCACGACCTGTTTTAGGATCTGGATCACCAAAAACCATTTTCACACCATGGATTTTAGAAACCTTACCGTCCTTACCCGTCAACTTTTTAGTGGCAACACAATATTCGACAATTTTATCTTTCCCTTCCCGCTCATTCGCTTCTTCGTGCGAAGACGAAACCCGAAAAGTTTTCGGCCATTGCGGCCAAGGGTTGTTATCGGTTCGTGAGCGCGGAGGCTCCGGAAGAAGCTCGAATGTGGTCACACTCTTGGCACCTTGCCTGAGAGAAGTGCCCACGCAATCTGAACCTGTGTCTCCGCCACCAATGATGAGAACATTTTTACCCTTCGCAGTGATGGAAATATCATCAGGAATTATGTGTCCTTCATTACGTTTGTTTTGTTGCGGCAAAAATTCCATGGCAAAATGAACACCATCCAGCTCCCGACCTTCAACTGGCAAGTCTCGTGGTTTTTGCGAACCACCACATAACACTACCGAATCGTACTCATCTTTCAATTCCTTTGCCGGCTTATCTACACCGATATGCACTCCGGTCTTAAAAATAATCCCCTCGTCCTGCATCAGTTTGATTCGGCGTTTTACAATTTCTTTATCCAGTTTGAAATGAGGGATGCCGTACATGAGCAGACCGCCAACACGATCATCTTTCTCAAAAACAGTCACTTCATGCCCGACTGAATTGAGCTGCGCCGCACATGCCAAACCCGCTGGGCCTGAACCAACAACAGCAATTTTCTTTCCTGTTCTACTTTCAGGAGGCTTTGGATGAATGAAACCTTCTTCAAAACCTTTCTCGGCAATCATCTCCTCAATATTGCAAATGGTCACCGGAGGCTCGCTGATACCCAGCACACAAGCCCCTTCACATGGAGCCGGACAAACCCGTCCCGTGAATTCAGGAAAATTATTTGTCTTAAGTAAAAGTTCCACCGCTTCTTCGTAACATCCGCGATAGACCATGTCGTTCCAATCGGGAATCAAATTACCCAACGGACAACCCGTATCACTTTGACAAAAAGGCACACCGCAATCCATACACCGTGCACCCTGCTCTTTATATTTATCTTCGGGAAAAGGAACGTAACATTCTTTCTGGTCTTTCAGCCTTTCTGCAACTGGCCGACCTGACGGGGTCTCCCGTTCAAATTCCATGAATCCTTTAATTGCACCCATCTAATTTTTTACTCTCCAGTTTCTATTATTATTCAGGCAACTTGCAATTCGTTCTGCTTTTTACGTTCTTCAAGAACTCGTCTGTAATCGGTCGGATAGACTTTAACAAATTTTGGTAATGTTTCTTCCCACTCATCCAGCACTTTTTTGGCAACAGAACTTTGCGTCGATTGAAAATGCTCTTCGATTAGGGATTTTAATTGCTGCACATCTTCCGTTTCTTCGACATTCACTAAATCAACGGCACTCTTATTACAATGAATTTCAAATTCGCCGTCACGGTCCAGTACATACGCCAGTCCGCCACTCATCCCTGCAGCAAAGTTTCTTCCTGTAGAACCAAGCACAACAACGACACCTCCGGTCATGTATTCACATCCATGGTCGCCTACTCCTTCTACAACCGTTTGAGCACCACTGTTTCTCACGGCAAAACGTTCCCCGGCGATTCCTCGAAAAAAAGCTTTACCAGAAATCGCACCATAAAGTACCGTATTACCAATTAAAATATTATCCTCCGGCACAAGCGTCGATTCTTTCGGAGGATAAATAAATATTTTTCCACCCGACAATCCCTTGCCCACATAATCATTAGCATCGCCCGAAAGACCAAATGTGACCCCCGGGGCAAGAAAAGCTCCAAAGCTCTGTCCTGCGGACCCTTTAAAACCAAATTGAATCGTATCAGCAGGCAACCCTTCTTCACCATGCTTTTTAGAAATATGATAACTGAGCATAGCTCCAGTAGTTCGATCGGTATTTACGATCGGGAACTCACCATAAACCTGAGTTTTATTATCGAGCGCCAGACGGCTCTTTTCTATCAGTTGAAGGTCCAGAACATTATCCATATCTCCACTTAAATCTTGCGTGCAAACATTTCGCAAGGCGACCTTTTCATCCACTTCCGGTTTGAATAAAATTTTGCTAACGTCAACGCCGCTTGCTTTCCAATGACCGGCTGCTTTTTCCCCTTCTAAAAGTTCAACCTTACCGATCAAGTCATCAAATTTTCTTATTCCCAACTCGGCCATAATTTCTCTAACTTCTTCAGCAACGAATCTGAAAAAGTTGACAACATAGTCTGCCTTGCCAGTAAATTTTTTCCGAAGTTCCGGGTCCTGAGTCGCAATACCGACTGAACAGGTATTGAGGTGACATTTTCTCATCATGATGCAACCCATTGTCACCAGAGTTGTAGTAGAGAACCCGAATTCATCTGCCCCCAAAATGCCGCCGATTACAACATCGCGCCCTGTTTTAAGTTGTCCATCTACTTGAACGCGAATGCGTCCCCGAAGATCGTTGAGCACGAGAATCTGTTGGGTTTCAGAGAGTCCCAATTCCCACGGGAGCCCGGCATGCTTGATAGAAGTCTGAGGGGAAGCCCCTGTGCCACCATCGTGCCCAGCAATGAGAACGCCTTCAGCGTGAGCTTTAGATACACCCGCTGCAATGGTACCCACTCCCGCTTCTGCAACAAGCTTAACGCTGACCCTAGCATCGGGATTTGCATTATGAAGATCAAAAATCAATTGCTGCAAATCTTCAATGGAATAAATATCATGATGTGGAGGAGGTGAAATCAATCCCACACCCGGAGTCGAATGTCTGATCTTAGCAATGTACTCGCTGACTTTATGTCCCGGCAACTGCCCACCCTCACCAGGTTTTGCACCTTGCGCAACCTTGATCTGTAATTCATCTGCGTTAGCCAGATAAAAGCTGTTCACACCAAATCGTCCGGACGCAACCTGTTTGATTTTACTTCGGCGTGAATCTCCATTTTCATCAGGGATATAACGCACACTGTCTTCGCCGCCTTCTCCGGTATTGCTTCTTCCACCCAACCGGTTCATCGCTATTGCCAAAGTTTCATGGGCTTCACGAGAGATCGACCCAATTGACATAGCACCGGTACAAAACCTCTTGGTAATCTCCTCTACAGGTTCCACTTCTGTTATTGGAATCGCTGTTGTTTTCTTAAAATTAAAGAGTCCTCGTAACGTACACTGACGTGTGCTTTCCATATCAGCATGTTGGGAAAACTTTTTAAACGTTGCGTAATCATTGGAGCGAGTAGCATGTTGCAACAAACCAATTGCATTTGGATTGAGCATATGTTTTTCTTCGCCACGCCGCCATTGATAATGACCTCCAAGGTCTAACAATGAAGAAGCATCGCTACTAAAAGCTTTTTTATGCCTAGCCAAAGCTTCTTTAGCCAGCACATCAAGACTAGCTCCACTCACTCTGGAAGGGGTACCCGTAAAAAATCGTTCAATCACTTCTTCGCTCAATCCGACAGCTTCAAATATCTGGGCACCGCGATAACTTTGAATCGTTGAAATCCCCATTTTAGCAGTGATTTTAAAAAGACCTTTTCGAGTGGCTTTGATGAAATTACTAATCGCTGTTGCAGAATCCAATTTATTAACGTACACCGCTTCACTTGCAATCTCTGCAACCGTTTCATAAGCAAGATAAGGATAAACCGCACCCGCTCCGTAACCAATCAACAATGCAAAGTGCATCATCTCTCGCGCCTCTCCGGTTTCAACAGCAAGCCCTACACGCGTTCGCGTTTTCTCACGTAAAAGATGGTGATGCACACAAGCAGTAGCAAGAAGGCTTGGCAAAGCAGCATTATTTGCATCAACACCTTTATCTGATAGAACCAAAATGGTGGCACCTTCATCGATTGCTTTCGAAGCGCTTTGGCATAACGCATCCAAGGCACGTTCCATACCCTGTTCTCCTTCAGAAACCGGGAACAAAGTTGGAAGCACAACCGATTTTAAATCTTCCTGATCAAGCTTGAGGATTTTATCCATCTCTTGACCGGTAAGAATCGGGTGTTCAACTTTTAATTTGCGACAATGCTCGGGACTTTCACCCAAAAGATTTCGTTCTTTCCCCAGCGTAACCTCCATCGACATTACCAGTTCTTCCCGAATAGAATCGATGGCGGGATTCGTCACTTGCGCAAAGAGTTGTTTAAAATAATTAAATAAGAGTTGCTGTTTTTGCGAAAGAATCGCAAGAGGAGAGTCATTACCCATTGAGCCGGTTGCTTCCATGGCTGTTCCAATCATGGGAGCCATGATAAACTTTATATCTTCAACCGTATAACCAAATGCAATCTGGCGCTTCAAGAGAGAATCAAAATCCGGTTCAAATTTGAAATCTGATCCTGGCAAATCGTTGAGATTTACTTGGTTTTCTTCCACCCATTTTTTATAAGGCTTCTGAGTTGCAATTTTTGTTTTAATTTCTTCATCAGAAATTATGCGGCCCTCTTTGATATCAATGAGAAACATTTTCCCCGGCTGCAATCTTCCCTTATATGCAATGTCCGCTTCATCCACGGGAACCACACCCACTTCCGAAGCCATGATGACCAAACCATCTTTCGTCACATAGTATCGAGATGGACGAAGGCCATTCCTATCCAGCACCGCTCCACAAGTTTCGCCATCGGTGAACGCAATGGAAGCGGGGCCATCCCACGGCTCCATCATGGATGCATGATATTCGTAAAACCCACGTTTATCGTCATCCATTGTCTCATGCCCACTCCACGGCTCGGGAATCATCATCATCATGGCATGAGGCAAAGAGCGGCCCGTCAGAAACAACATTTCCAAGGCCTGATCGAAATCAGCGGAATCACTCCCCCCTGGAGCAATAACAGGAAGAATCATGTCGATATCTTTAAACAATGGCGACTCAAACATCGACTCCCGTGCGTCCATCCAATTTTTATTTCCTCGGACGGTATTGATTTCTCCATTGTGAGCGATATAACGAAACGGCTGGGCTCGTCCCCATGAAGGGAAAGTATTGGTGCTGTATCGGGAATGTGCTAGCGCCAAAGCCGAGGTCATTTTTGGATCTTTGAGATCCAGATAATAGGTTTCCAACTGCGGTGCCATCAATTGCCCTTTATATATAAGGGTCTTACTCGATAAACTACAGATATAAAAATTTTCGTTACTGTCATTAAGTCCAGCTCGCCGAACCCCCCAAGCGGTGCGTTTTCGAATGCAATACAATCTGCGTTCAAAAGTTAACTGGTCTTTCACATCCGCTGGCGCACCAACAAAAATCTGCTTAATAACAGGCTCTACCGAACGCGCCATCACTCCAATCGCTGAGTTATCGACTGGAAGCTCACGCCAGCCTAAAAGCTCTAAACCTTCAGTCAGTACAGCACGCTCCATAATTTCCATACCCTGCTTGGTATCATCACCTGTGGGCAAGAAAACATTTCCCGCGGCATAGCGGCCTGCCTCTGGTAAGTCGATGCCAATTTTGGGGCATTGTTCCTGGAAAAACGCATGCGGAAGTTGGATCAATATTCCAGCTCCGTCTCCGGTTAGCTTGTCAGCGCCACAAGCACCTCTATGCTCCAGTTTCTTCAGAATCTCCAACCCTTGAAAGATTATTTCATGGGATTTTTCACCCTTCATATTCATGACAAACCCCACCCCACAACTGTCTTTTTCGTAGGCAGGATCGTAAAGTCCTTGTTTTTTTGGAAAAGCGTGCATAATTCAAATAACTCGTTGATTTAAAAAGACTAACTAATACGTTCAAACATTGGTTTTTCAGTGGTTTTCGCAACCGGAAGAGTAATAATAGCAATTACCATGCCTTTAAAAACTCAACCATTAAAACAACAACTTACAGAACAATAAAAACATTAGAGTATATTTTACACACTATTATGAATACATTTAACACACCGTTGTGCAATTTATATCACTTATACACAAAACTTTACGGTAACACAACTGGTAGAAACAGCCACATTGCCCGCTAGACTACAAAGGTGAACGGAGATTTTACCTACGTTTTTTCCTCATTGCACCCTAAAATTGCTCTTCAGTTTTGGTTTCAATAGATGCCCATCATCCCCCATACCCCCGCCTACAACAAGCCTCCCCCTTAAACGCTTGTATTTTTTCCGGTTTTGTTTACAATGGTTAAGATTTCGATTTTTAAAGACACATATTTCGGGTATTTTTTAACCCAAAAAAAAACAATGATCGCATTCTCAAAAACTCGATTCGCTTTTCCCTCGCCTCTACAGCTGCGCCTCTTACCCAAGGCCCTGCTAAAAAAGCCGCTACTCTGAACCAACCGGCCTTTTTCGTAACCCCAGTTTCAATTTTTTGTTTTTAAAAGTTTTCTGTTTTTTTGATTTCCAGGAAAACCTTCCAATCCTGCGAAATTCATTTTGCTTTATAATAAAGGAAGGGTAATTTATTTTTGAAAGGACTTTTCAGCCATGCAACGCGAAAAACTCATCATCTTCGACACCACTTTAAGAGACGGGGAACAATGCCCCGGTGCCAGCTTGAATATCAAGGAAAAACTTGAGATCGCAAGGCAACTGGCTCTACTCAAAGTTGATGTGATCGAAGCGGGCTTTCCGGTTGCTTCGCCTGGAGATTTCGAATCCGTCAAACAAATTGCAGAAGAAATTCGCGGCGCGACCATTGCCGGGCTTTCACGCGCGCTCGAAAAAGACATAGAAGCAACGGCAAAAGCTTTGGAAAAAGCGGAGTCGCCACGCATTCATGTCTTTTTATCCACCTCCAAGGTCCACCGCGATCATATGGTAGAAAAGGCCAAAGGCGAGATCATCGAGATGGGTGTAAAAGCAATACAATTCGCGCGTAAATATTGTGATGATGTTGAGTTCTCACCCATGGACGCAACGCGAACAGAAAAAGATTTTCTTGCTGAAGTCACACGCGAGGTAATTTCAGCCGGGGCAACAACGGTGAATATTCCTGATACGGTCGGCTACACTATCCCGGAGGAGTTTGC
>JAJDBA010000322.1 GCA_029261675.1 Nitrospinaceae bacterium | reverse complement strand
CTTGGGGTGAAAAACCGTTCCAGATCGCAAAAGAAAAAAATTTACCCGTACTCATCAGCATTGGTTATGCCACTTGCCACTGGTGCCACGTGATGGAGCGCGAATCTTTTGAAGACGCTGTTCTTGCCGCTGTCTTGAACGAAAGCTTTGTCTGCATTAAGGTAGACCGCGAAGAACGTCCAGATGTCGACAGCATCTATATGCAAGCCGTACAAGCATTGGGACAACAGGGCGGCTGGCCTCTCAATGTATTTTTAACACCGGATGGCATCCCCTTTTATGGCGGAACTTATTTCCCTCCAGAAAAACGCCACAACATTCCTTCTTTTCTTGATGTATTGGAATTTCTAATAACCACTTGGAAAAATGAGCAGGATAAGGTTACCAAGCAAACCAAGGCATTGGTCGATTACATCCGGCAATCTTCCACGCGGGAGAAAATAACTGCTGATCTTGATGATCTGAGCTTTGACGGGGAAGACAAAGCGTTGGAGCTGTTTGAAAATCATTACGACAAACTGAATCATGGATTTCAATTCCAATCGCAAAACAAATTCCCTCCATCTATGGGGATTTCTCTTTTATTAAGACATCACCACCGAACAGGCAATGCTAATAGTCTGGTGATGGCTGAGAACACTCTCAAAGTAATAAAGTTCGGCGGAATATATGATCAGATCGGTGGCGGACTCTCACGCTACAGTACAGATTACCGATGGCTGGTACCGCATTTTGAAAAAATGTTATACGACAATGCCTTGTTTACAACCGCCTTGATCGAAGCCTATCAAGCCACTAAAAAGATAGAATTCGCCGACTATGCCAACGACCTTCTACAATATATCGACCGAGATATGACCTCTAAAGAAGGGGCTTTTTTTAGTGCCGAAGACGCAGATAGCGAAGGTGTTGAGGGCAAGTTCTACGTCTGGTCCAAGGAAGAGATCGAAAACATTCTTGGAAGAAAAACAGCCAGTATCGCTATCCCCTATTACAATGTCACTCAAAGGGGAAATTTCGATGGAAAGAACATTCTTCATCAAACACGTGGCCCTGAAACGGTTGCCAAAGAAGTAGGTATGAAATCTGATGATTTCAATAAGGAGCTGCAAATAGCTCGTGAAAAATTATTACAAGTTCGTAGCAAGCGCATTCGCCCTCTGCTTGATGACAAAATACTCACATCATGGAATTCTCTGATGATAAGTGCCATGGCTAAAACCGGACGCGTACTCGAAGATCAAAGTCGAATTGAAAAAGCGGCTAAGGCGATGCAATTTTTGCTAGATCGACTTAGAACTTCTGACGGGAAAATGCTACGCCGCTACCGGGAAGGAGAAGCCCGTTACAATGGCTATTTGTTCGACCACAGTGCTACGGCAGTGGCGTGCCTGGATTTGTATGAAGCCACTTACGATTCACACTATGTCCAGACAGCACGAGAATTGATGCAACTTGTTGTTGAAAAATTTTCGAGCAACACCGGAGCCTTCCATGAAACCGCCAGCGATGCGGAAGAATTATTAGTTCGCCAAATAAGTGGTTACGATGGAGTCGAACCTTCGGGAAACAGCAACGCAGCCTTGGCTTTTCTAAAACTTTCAGCCTATTTAACAGATCCAGAGTTAACCAAAAAAGCAGAAAACATTTTCTTGAGCTTTTACGATGAACTGATGGAGTACGGAATCAACTCTACCTATATGTTACAAGCATTGCATTTATATCTAGGCGGACTAAAAGAAGTTGCCATTATAGGCAGAAGAAATGGTACTACGACTCAGAACTTTCTAACCACCATTCGCAAAGGATTTTTCCCAAATTCGGTTTTTGCGTTTTCATATGAAGATGAAGTGGAAAAAAACGCTAAAATGATTACTTTGCTAGAGGGCCGAACATTGTATCAAGGAAAGGCAACTGCATACGTTTGCCGTCAAGGCACCTGCCTGCCACCTGTGCAAACTTCAGAAGAATTGGTGAAACTATTGAGTTATTAATAAAGAAACTCTATGATAGGCCTATCACTTTTACAGTAGGGAGAAACTTAACTGACATGCGAAAAGAATTGATAGATAGCATGGTTGAAACAGCTCTGAATGGTCAATCCATTTCTAACGAGCAGGCGTTGCAACTGGAATCCTTTTCCCACGAGGAACTGGATTATCTTTTTATTGGGACCGATCGTATTCGCGACCAATTCAAGGGTGAAAATGTCAAAATTTGCTCCATTGTCAATGCCAAGTCTGGGCGTTGTGTTGAAGACTGTTCCTTTTGTGGGCAATCTAGTTCGTTTAAAACCGATGCTCCTGAATTCGAATTGATGAGCGTTGAGGAAATGGTCACCGCCGCTAAAGAAGCAGAAGCTTTTGGAGCCAATGAATTTTCCATTGTAGCGTCTGGAACTAAAATGGATGACCGACAGGAACTCGATCGAGTGAAGGAAGCGGTGCGCCGGATTAAAGCTGAAACCAATCTTGAAACCTGTTGTTCCCTAGGGTTGATGGAACTGGATCATTTAAAAGAACTGAAAGAAGCAGGGCTCGACCGATGTCATCACAACCTCGAAACAGCTGCCAGCCATTTTGAAAAAATTGTAACCACTCATACTTATGAGGATGAAGTCAGAGCAGTACAAAACGCCCAAGAGGCTGGACTCGATGTTTGCGTTGGAGGAATCTTTGGAATGGGAGAGACATTCACGCAAAGGGTGGAACTGGCTTTCTCCATTCGCGATTTAGGAACACAATCTCTCCCCATCAATTTCCTCAAACCCATTGAAGGAACTGGGATGGACCATCTCGAAACTATTGAATATTACGATGCACTTAAAACCATTGCCTTACTGCGCTTAGTATTGCCAAAGATAGATTTATTTGTTTGCGGTGGCAGGGAAGAGGTCCTGACGGATAAACAGGAACGATTATTTTCGGCAGGGGCCAATGGAATTCTTGGCGGTAATTATCTGACCACAAAAGGTCAGGATCCAAAAAGAGATATGACCATGATAGAAGACC
>JAJDBA010000321.1 GCA_029261675.1 Nitrospinaceae bacterium | reverse complement strand
CCCTAAGAGTTTTCCTCCAAGTGCACCTTCTTTGCGAGCGACTTCATAAATTTCATCGATGGAATTAGTGGTGATCCCATCACTCAATCCTCTTTTTAGCATCCATGATTCATGCAATAATTTTCCGAATTCAGTGATGCTGTTTCCAGAATTAAGGATGGATATAGCTTCTTCAACCATATGGTACATTGAGGTCAACTGTTTTGTTTTGTTAGGGATATTATCAATTTTCTTTTTAGCGACATCCGAGGCATATCTGGAGATGCCTGTGAAAAATAACATCAAATGGCTTTGTAGTTCCTGTTTGCGGTCGGAGCCAATCATTATAGGCGTTTCTCTAAATGCATTTTCATTCCCTGAATCGAAGTCAATTCTATTGAATCCACCAAGAGCTGCTGAGATTTGATCCTGCGAGCCAACATTCTCTCTAAGTATATTTCTTTCTAGGTTGATGGCTTCCAATGCAAGACGACTTTTTGTTGGCATGACTCCGCTCAAGGCATAAAGTGCGTGTAACATGCCTACGGTAAAAGAAGAGCTTGAACCCAGACCTGTTCGAGCTGGTAAATCGCCATCATGATGAACTTCTAATCCTCTATTTATATTTAAAAATTCAATGGCTGCCCGGACAACGGGATGTTGGATTTGTCCCCTGTCTTTTACGGTCTCTACCTTTGAGTAAACAATTCTATATTTATGTTCAAAGAAAGGAGGAAGGTATCTACAGCTTATATAGCAATATTTATTAATGCTGGTTGCAAGTACGGCTCCGCCATTTTCATTGTACCAAGCAGGATAATCCGTTCCTCCTCCAAAAAAAGACATTCTGAAAGGTGTTCGGCTGATAATCATTGTTTACACCTGATTAATTTTGAAGAGTTATTAGATATTGGCATATTCACTTCTCTTAATAATCTGGAACCCTTTGATCAGTTCTTGTATTCCAAGAGACAAAGAGTGTTCTGTTTTGAACCCGGTTGCCTCAATTTTTTTATTACTTACCTCATAGTCTCTTTTGTCGACATCTTCTCCAATCTCAGCTTCACTGAAATAAAAATCGGGTAGATGTTTTTTTATTTCCTGACAGAGTTGGGCCTTGCTCAGGTTTGCTTCGCTCAAGCCAATATTATAAGGCTCGCCCTTCATAGTTTCAAAGTTGTCCAAGCCGTGAATAAAAGATTTGGCTGCGTCTCGCACATGAAGATAGTTTCTTTTGAAGTGCGCTTCAAATAAAATCAGAAATCGGTCGTAGACAGCGCGATAAACAAAATCATTTACGAGTAAATCCAACCTCATCCTGGGACTGGTTCCAAAAACCGTAGCAAAACGAAAGGTCATACAATTTTTAGAATCAAGCAGATGCTTTTCGATTTCTACTTTATATTTGCCATATAGTGAAACAGGTCGAAGAGGGGTTTCCTCTGTGCAGAAAATACCTTTTTCTCCTACCCCGTAACCACTGTTAGTCGTTGGGAAAATTATAGATTGGTTTTTGCTTCTTGTTTCCTGAATATTTTTTATCGCATCAAAATTGATTGATCGCGCGCCTAAGGGGTCCTTAGCGCATAATGGAGCTCCTGTTAAACAAGCGAGAGGGAAGATGGCATCGGGAGTTTGCAGAAGTTTTTTAATTAAACTGGTGTCTCGAACATCTCCATTAATAATCGTTAGTTTGTCATGGTAACAGCAGTCCAAAAGGGACGTTTGCTTATACATGAAATTGTCCAAGACAGTCACTTCATGTCCTTTTTGTAATAGCATAGGAACAAGGATTGAACCAATATATCCTGCTCCACCTGTCACCAAAATTTTCATCAATGTTTTTCCTTTTTCTTTAAGTTTTTTCGACCATCTCTTTAATGACTTGGGAGAAATTTTCTTCATTTGGGTAATAAAATTGTTCTAATGTGAACCCGGCTGGCGAAGGCACATCGGGCAATCCAATACGTCTGACAGGAGCTTTAAGATATGAAAAGGCTTTTTCTGCTACCAGACAACCAATTTCTGCACATACTCCTCCCATTTCCCACCCCGTATCTACAATCAGAATTTTTCCGGTTTTTTGAACAGACTCAAGAATTATTTTTTCATCCAGCGGTTTGATAGTTCTAAGGTCGATGACATCTGCTGTAATTCCTGTATCGTTTAGTTGGTCAACTGCTTGGGTGGCTAATTCAATAGAGTGAGATGTTCCCACAATGGTGAGGTCGGTTCCCTTTCGACGATATACTCCTTCGCCGATAGGAACTTTGTATATACCTTCTGGAACAACACCTTTATTACGCATACACCACCGATGCTCAAAAATCAGAACAGGATTATTGTCAGCAATGGCAGTCAGCATTAACCCTTTTGCATCGTACGGAGTACTTGGCATTATGATTTTAAGTCCAGGCACACCTAAAAGTAGCCCTTGTATGGCTTGAGAATGTTGCGCTCCAGAACCCCAACCGCGTCCGATTGCTGCCCAGGCTACGAGAGGAACATTTGTTTCACCGTTATCCATATAATGAAACTTACTGGAGTGGGAAACAATTTGATTGAAGGCGAGTAGCAGAAAGTCTGGACGATTGTGCAGATAGACAGGCCGAATTCCATTCATTGCGGCACCAGTGCAGACTCCAAACAATCCCTCTTCAGAAAGAGGTGTGTCAAAGACTCGTTCGACTCCGAATTTTTTATGAAGGTCTGTGGTGACACCAAACATGCCTTTGGGGTCGTTCACCCCTTGTCCTAATACAATTACGTTAGGATCTAATCCCAATGCCAGTGCCATTGCTTCATTCAGAGCATCAACATAAGAAAGTACTCGTCCTTCCTGCGAACAAGGGAGTTCGTTAGATTTTGATGCGAGTAGTGCTTCTGCCCAAGGCATAATAGTTACCTGCTAGTTAAAATTTATTGACTATAAACGTGTGTATAAAGATCTATTTCTTGAGGATTCGGACTGGAAATAGCAAAATCAAATGCTTCTTCTATTTCTTCTTTGATTTCTTTCTCAGCCAAATCTTTTTCAGCTTTGCTATATAGGTTCATTTTAATTAAGTAGTCATAAAAACCATCTACGGGACAGTATTGTTCCCAATGTTGTACTTCTTCCGGATCGCGATAACCAGAGGCGCTATCATCACCTGCACCGCCATGTCCACGCCAACGGTAAGTCAAGGCTTCTATAAATGTCGGTCCGTCACCTTTTCGGGCTCTGGCAACAGCTTCTTGAGTACTATCATAAACATCTAAAATATTTGTTCCATCAATTTGCACAGCCGGAAGGCCAAATCCTTCTGCTTTCCTGTAAATTTCAACATTGGGTGGTTGCCGTACTTCCAAAGGAGAACACACCGAAAAAAAGTTATTTTCGCAAAAGAAAATGACAGGAAGTTTTTTTAATGCGGCAAAGTTGACTGCTTCCCAGCAGGCGCCTTCTTCGGTTGCGGCATCACCTAAATAAGCTACGCTGACTCGATCTTGCTGTTTCAATTGGAAACTTAACGCAGCTCCAGTAGCAATAGGAATGGCACCGGCAACAATGGCAGATGAACCTGCCATTCCAACACTTTTATCCAATAAATGCATGGAACCACCGCGAGAACCTGAGCAGCCATTCGCTCTGCAATACAATTCTGATAGCATCCCCTTTAAGCTTCCGCCTTTTGCTAAATAGTGGCCATGTGTTCTATGACCACAATAAATCAGGTCATCTATTTTTAGAGTTGAACAGCTACCAACAGAAATAGCCTCATGCCCCATTACAAGATGGATAGGCGATTTCATTTCGTCTTCGTGGTAACGACTTTCGATGGCTTCTTCAATCCTTCTAATTCGAAGCATGTCGCGGTACAGGCCAACTAATATTTCTTTGCTGAGGCTAGAATTTTGGTTTTCATGGGATTGAAAACCATTTCCTTTATATTTATTTTTAATTGCCAATTTTTACAATCCTTAATAAACTTTTAAGTTTGTTGAACTCATAAGTCAGGTTGAGACAGTGCTTACAGTATCTCGATGTCTTCTTTTAAGTTTCACGCTTATCATATCGTTTATATGATCGACTACGGGCTGACCAAATTTTTCTTTTGTCATGCTTAAAAAGGAAGAGTCGCTAAAGTACTTTTCAAATGCGCTGTCACGAAAATCGAGAACTTCCTGCCCGCTTAACGTATCTGTTTTTAGAGGAAGAGCATCATAGCCATGCTGGGAATAACCTATCCATCCAGGTCCACCGGGATTATCGGGAAGTGGCATATTCAATTTTTTGGCATTCTCATAAAGTGGCGAACCGGGATAAGCCATAGCACAATAGAAGTTCGCCCATTCTGCATTTATTTCCAGAGACAAGTCTAAAGTCTCTTGCATACTTGATGTTGTATCATCAGGAAGACCAAAAATATAATTAGCAATAATATAGATGCCATGTTCCTTAATTTTATTCGTGGTTTTGACAATATCTAAATCGTTAAATCGTCCCTTTTCCACCCCATCCCTGACATATTTACTACCCGATTCAACTCCTAATGCTAGCCAGTTGAAACCCGCTCTTTTTAATTTTTCGAGATAACGGTCTTTTACTGTATCAACCCGTGCGTAGGCCCAGATATTTAAATCATAGCCTCTTTCAATAATTAGATCGCAAATGCCCAATACATGTTGCTCGTTGAGAACAAACATTTCATCAGGAATTTTTATGTTCTTTACAGAATATTTGTTTACCAATAGATCAATCTGATCAACGATTAATTTGGGAGACCAATAACGAATACTTGCCCCACCAAAAGGAGCGTTGATACAACAAAAGGAACATTTATACGGGCATCCCAAGCTCGTTTGCAGGGATGCATAAGGTTGTCTGTGGTCAATGTGGTCGAAGCAATGCCAGTTATGAGCTCGGTAGCGACTCATATCCAGCAAGTCCCAGGCTTGTCCAGGAATGTCTCGGTCAAGATGTTCCAGGTTATCAGCGTTGGGATTTGAGCATACAGATCCTTCACTCCAATACCATAACCCTGGTACTTTGTTTAATTGATTGCTACCGGTTTTAATAGTTTTAACTAATTTTAAGACGGTTTCTGGTCCTTCTCCTGCGCAGACGAACTTATAAGGCTCTTCCTTCAAAGTTCTCTCTGGAAGAGCTGAAGCATGAGTTCCCATGACCAGTGTATTTAATTGCGGTGCTCTGTCGTTGACCCGTTGGCAAACTTCTCTACCAGCAGGCATACATTGAGTAGAGGCAGAAGGTTGGTGACCATAAATAACAAAAACCGTCAAAACGGCATTTATTTCTGCGATTTTATCAGCCGTGGCATCAAATCCAATCGATTCTGCTTCGGCGTCAAGAATCTCAACGGAAATATCTTTTTTTTGAAGAAATGTCGCCAGCAAAGTAGACCAAACAGGAGGTTCGATTCCGGTAAGATTTTCACCTAAACCCTGAAAAACCTTATCCCTACTAGGAGGAGTAACTAAAAGAACATCCAATTTTTTTGCCATGATCTTCTAATAAAAGTTGTGATTATTTTATAAAGAACTTAATTAGGAAGTATTCGTTAGCCTAAGTTTCAATATCAGAGAATGAAAAACTTCAATAAAATCAACTAATTAGGCGTTTATATTATAGTCCTTCAACCCCTTAAGTTCAATGTTTTTTAACTCATTTGACTTATCGTACTAATCAGAAAAAACCTTTATCAATAAAATCACTTCCAGTGACTAAGTTGAAGTTCAATATGGTTGGAAAAGGTTTAGGATAGTTTCCAGTAGTGTTAATTTGAACCCAGGTTAGTTAAATTTCACCTGGTTTCAGCAGATAGATAGGATTTTTTTTAGTGAAGCTATTTTGCTTTTTTCAGAAATTGAGATACCATAAATGCAGAATGCTTTAATATATTGAAAAGTTTGAATTAATTCCTACTGATAAGATTGGTTTGAGTAAAAAAACTATGGATATCACTTTACATAAACGCATTCTTATTTTCGAAAATAGTAAAAATGAGGTGTTTTCTGATTATATTGAATGGAAAGATGGGCAGTCAGTACCCGATTATTTGGTGGTGGCTCCTAAAGTAAAAACTAAAGATTTGGTTACTGGGGTCTCAATATTGCCTATTTTTGAAGGTAAATTGGGTTTGATAAAAGTTTATCGTCACGCAATTGCAGATTTTGTTTGGGAGGTTCCGCGCGGTTTCATTGACGAAGGTGAAAGCTTGCTGACTGCGTCGAGACGCGAGTTAAAAGAGGAAACCGGTTTAGGCTGCAAAGAGGAAAATGTACATTCGATGGGGACGATTGCGCCAGAGGCTGGTACAATGGCAGCACGGGTTCACTTATTCGTAGCGTTAAACTGCGTACAGGAAACACCCTATAATGCCGAGGAATTGGGGCATCAAGAACTACGATTTTTTTCCTCTTCAGAAATAGCAGAAATGGCTGAGAATTCAGAAATTCAGGATCCTGGAACCCTGATTATTTATTACAAACTTTGTGCATCAACCATCAGTTTCTAATTTTCAGCTCAAAAATTGACAAAAATTTGCTTTGGCTAGATTATAGGCTCTACCAAGAATTAGTATTTTCTCAAGAATATTAAGGTAAACCCACTTTCGTACCGATAAAGTAACAATAAATACCATGGAGTAATTAAAGCTCCTAATTTAAAACTTTATGGAAACCAAAATGGAATCAAAGCTAAAGGTTTTATTTGTTGTTGCGGATGTCTATTTCTCGGAACCTCTTGGAATAATGATTTTAAGTGCTGTTTGCAAAAAAGCCGGTTATCCCACTCGGCTGGCAATAGTTGCACGTGAAAACCTTGTTGAAATTCTTGATGAATTCCGGCCAGATGTGGTTGCTTATAGCACTATGACCTCTGACGAAAATTCTTTCGCACATGCCAATGATATTATTATGGCTTGGTCGAAAGATACTGGTCACTCTGTTAAGCGTATCATGGGCGGACCGCATCCCACCTACTTTCCTGATGTGATTCATAAGTTAAATTTAGATGCTACCTGTGCAGGTGATGGTGAGCGAGCCATTATTGGAATGCTAGAAGCTATTCAAGCAGGGGACAGTATGGAAGGCATACCCAATGTGGCGACTCCAAATGCTCCAATGGGGCCAAAAGAAGTAATTGAGGACATGAATATTATCCCATGGGCCGATCGAGATATTTTTTATGAAGCGGCACCAGAAATGAAAAAACATGGCATCCGATCTTTATTGACGATGAAAGGATGTCCGTATAAGTGTACGTATTGTTTTAATCATGCATTTAATACCATGTTCAAGGGGCCGGGGGTGAAGTTGTTACGCCGTCGAACGGTCAGCGATGTAATAGCCGAAGTGAAAAGTTTGGTAGAGAACTATCCAGAGGTTCGCTTTATCCGGTTTGCAGATGATGTGTTTGTGACACCTGACCGTGAACAGCTAGATTGGATAGATGAATTTACGGATAGATACCCCAAAGAGGTAGGCATCCCATTTTATTGTCTGATTCGAGCAGATGCTTTAACAGAGGATGTCGCTCGAAAGCTAAAAAAAGCAAATTGTGTTTCTGTATGCATGTCGGTGGAAGCGGGTAGTGCCCATGTTCGCAATAAAGTGCTAAAAAGAAACATGACAGATGAAATGTTATTGAGTGCATTTCACGGTTCGCGAGATAATGGCATTAATATATGGGGAACAACCATTTTAGGTATTCCCGGTACAACCCTTAAAGATGACTTTGAGTCTGTGACCTTTGTTAGAAAACTGAAAATTGCCTATCCAGCTTTTACCATTTTTGCGCCTTTTCCTGGAACAGATCTGACAGACCATTCCATTGAATTGGGGCTTCTTGATAAAGACTATGATTACAACCTGACATCTCTTACAGGGGAATCTGTTTTGACAGGCTACACAGCTGAAGAGAAAAAAATTCAACTCAATTTATATTATCTTGCACCTTTCTTTTGCCTACTCCCCGAGTTTCTATTTAAATCGTTGCCATTTTTTGCCCGGCAGTTCTGGCTGATTCCTTTCTATAAACTGACTGGAGGGCTATTTACAGCCTATTTGCTGGGTACGCGAATATTTCCGGGAGCTCGTCCTAAAGGTATAGGATCTTTGATAAGTGCTCTTAAGGTTCACCTCTCCTATTTGCTTGACGAAAACAAGAAGAAACATCGCCGCAATATTGGCCTTGATGTCATACAAAAAAAAGTCGAGCAGCCGGATTACGTTTCGTCCTAAATTATAAAACAAGAAATAATCTCCTGCCGTAATAAAAGGGTTTAGTAGTTTAGGTAGTACTTTGGCGGGCTAACATCTTTCCCCTTGCAAAACCTCTAAAAATACAGCTATTTTGCAACGATATCTTTTCCATTCAACTGAGCGTTGAACAAAAGTTCATCATCGTATCTGCATACCAGAGAGAGCCTGGGTGAGTCACTTTTTTCAAACAGGAACTTCATGGTGACGATACTTTCATCTTGTTTCATGGAAGTTAAAGATTTAAACTTTCCAGCTTTGGCCATTTTTGCAATATCCTCAGCCATGCGGTCAGATTTCTCTTTATTGGTTTCATCTCTATGTATCACTTTCACTTCTAAATGGTAAGGGCCTCCGGGAGGAAAATAAACCAACGCTGTACCACTGCGTAGATAGGAGAACATCCCTTGGTCAGCGGGATCGAAGAATGGGCTTAACTTATTCATTCGATGCTTGGGGCCATAATTTTTAATATAAGCATTTCCTGTGAAATACACGTTGGGAGATTTTTTGAAAACCAGTCTTTCCGCTTTCCAAGTTTTTTTATCGTTACTGGTCAGGCTCCAAAGGTGTGGTAAGTCTTCTGGTTCAATGAAATCAGAGGGAAATGCATTGACAGAAACCTTTTTGACTTCATCATATTTCTGTAACGAGGAATATCGGGTTAGAACGACCCGATTGCCTGAGAAGGGCTGATTGCCAAAATAGGTGTCTGAGGGTTTTCTGGGTTCCAAAAGTACAAACGCTTTGTCGTCTTCGGATTTTATTCTCTTTACTTCTGAAAAATAAGAAGGATGCATGATAACAGCACTATCATTCTGATTTCCAAATAGCTCTAAACTCACCGAACGGGGTACCATGAGAGTTACTGCGAAACAGATGAGGCTGGTCATATAGCTTGAGGCAAAAATAAATTCCCAGCTTGATTTTTTCACGTTGCGAAAAAATAACCAGAGGTTTTTACTTGATCTGAAGAGAATAACCAGTGGTAACAACATTATAAAATAGACACAGGGGAGAAGGTAATGAGCACTTTTCATCTGGAGATAGTTGCCTCCTTGGCCTATCGGAGCATATAAAATCACCGTTGTAATCAGGGCAGAATAAAGACCAATTAAATGCCATGACTTTTTAACGGATTCTACTGCCGGAAAAGTATGAGGTTTAAATCTGGATAAAACTACCATTGCCAGCCCTGTGGCTAACACAATAAAAGCAGCTGTTATTCCAAAGGGGAAGATTGTTTCAATCAGTTTGGTTCCCTTGTTAGGTCGTAAAAAAGGGGGGAGGTCATAGAGAGATGAAAGCCCGAATGTCTGCGCCCACCATTGTTCAGAAAAAATAGCTAATATTTCACCCGAGTATTGTGGATGCATTCCAGTTCCTATAGCAAGCATTGCTTTTAAATGTGCGATAGAAGGTATAAGAGCTACTCCATGTGCCATGAGCCCAAAGATGACTAATCCTCCCCATCCCGCGATAAAGAATAATTTCTGGACCCCTTTTTTTTCAGGTTTATCCATTTGGTTTTCAGAGGTGACGGGTGTGGGATAAAACCGATGCAGTGATGCAAGCGTCAACAGCGGTAGTAAAATGGGAACAAAATGGTTGTTGTGTGTAAACCAGCACATTGAAGCGGCTGAGATGTAGGTTTTTAATCCAGTTTTAGAGAAGAATCTCACATGCAATACCGCTCCGAGGAAAAGACCTAAAACCATACTGTTTGTATTTTGAAAAAGAAAATGATTGTAATAAGGGGCGATATAAGCATGAGAGCCCACAAATATAAGTATTGAAAA
>JAJDBA010000320.1 GCA_029261675.1 Nitrospinaceae bacterium | reverse complement strand
ATTAAGATGGCAATCAAGATATAAAATTGAATTTATTACAAAAAATAGACATCTTCTTCTCGAATTTTCTTACCGCTACCATCTTTTTTATCCCACTCATTTTTTTAAGCTATTTAATATAGCTTACCACAAGCGATTATATCGCGCTCCAATATTTCCCAATTAATGCTATTTAGACCCTGCTGCAAAAAGGATGAAAGTCACCCTCCTCAAGAATCCCTTTCTTTAATATAATAGAGGCATGTTCAAAACAAACAAAAACCACCTCCAATCTGAAATGTTCAGCACGGTTAGCAAACTTCCAGAAATGTTGCGAACAGTGCTAGATGCCTCGTGGGCGAGTACCTTTTATAGAGAAGTCTTCAATCGTATAGACGAAGAAGTATTCTCCGTCTTATATTCATCTTCTCCGTCCCGTCCGAATGTGCCGGTAAATGTTTTAGTTGGCTTGGAGCTACTGAAAGCAGGCAATGGTTGGAGCGATGCAGAGCTTTATGAACATTTTTTATTTGATATACAAGTGCGCTATGCTCTGGGCTACACAGAATTGGGCGATGGTACCTTCGCGATCCGGACCCTGTATTATTTTCGAGATGCACTGAGTAAATACTATCTGGAAACAGGAACTAATTTGCTTGAGACAGTTTTTACAGATATAACCGATGTCCAGATTGCGGACTTGGAAGTTAAGACAAGAACACAACGGATGGATTCCACGCAAATAGCGAGCAATATCATCAACTCAAGTCGTTTACGTTTATTGGTTGAAGGCATTCAACGTACCCGTCAAATCTTGAGCGAAGAAGATAAAATTCGCTTAGAAGAAGTCTATGCTCCCTATATCAAAGGTTCTTCAGATCACTACACTTACAAAGTGAAAGGCAAGAATGCTAACAAAAGCCACCTGCAAAAGGTAGGCGCAACGATGCAGTATTTATTGGAAGAGTTAGAAAAGACTTACTCAGAAGCAGTTTCTTATCAGGTTTTGAAACGCCTTTTCTCTGAACACTTCAAACTGGAAGAAAAGGCACTCAAACTAAAAGAAAAAGAAGAAATATCCTCCGGCAGTCTTCAATCTGTAGATGATTTAGAGGCAAGCTATCGCAAAAAAGCGGGTAAAAGCTATCAGGGCTTTGTTGCAAATATTACAGAGACTTGTGACCCTGAAAATGACCTTCAATTGGTAACAAAGGTGCAAGTAGAGCCAAATAATGTTGATGATGACAAAATGCTGGCAGATGCTTTACCGGAACTAAAGGAACGTACAGATGTGAAGGAAATTTATTTGGACGGCGGCTATGGTGGCGAAGCCAGTGATCCTTTACTTGCAGATTTATCCGTTGATATTATCCAGACAGCTATTCGGGGAGCTAAAGGAAACTCAGAAAAACTTCATTTAGCCGATTTTGATATAGAGCAAGACGAAGAAGGTATCCCTACTAAAATTACTTGCCCGCAGGGACAAAGCGTAGAAGTAAACCCAGCTCGAAGCACAGGGTGGCAAGGACGTTTTGACCCTGCGATTTGTGCGTCATGTCCATTCCAGCAAGAAGGACGATGTAAAGCAAAACCACAAAAAAGAGACCCTCGCTATATGCTCTCTTTCACAATGAAAGAAATCTCGGCCGCTAAACGGCGTAGAAAGTATATTGCCTACAAAAAAGAAAAAGGAAATCTAAGAGCTGCCGCAGAAGCGACGATGCGTTCCGCAAAACATCCTTTTCCGGCTGGAAAATTACCTGTACGAGGTATATTTCGAGTAACTTCTATGATGATTGCATCTGTTTTGTATGTAAATATGCGTAGAATTTGGCGATATGAGGCAAATTCTTCTTTGGCTAATTTTCTATTTGGGCTTTTCTCGCCCCAAATTCGTATTTTTTGTTTTGACTGAAAAATTCAGGGTTTCTTGATGGCTGTTGTTGCAGGAGAGTCAATCATTGAATTAAAGTAACAAAATAAGGTTTTCCCAAAAACCCGATATCTATGGGACAGGACAAAACCAAATATTGTAAAACGCAAAGTGGACACCCCTGATATAGACTTACTATAATCAGTTCAAGACCTATCTATTTGAAAAAAGGAGTTTTTTCAACATGCCCGCTACAAATCCTATAATACATTATTGGACATCGTGTCCCATAACCCCTAGTTATATGACTACCAATGCCTAGGCCTAGTATTAAAGCCGAATTGGCACTTTGGTGGGATGAGTATCGAACAAGGTTTATTTCTCTTACTGTTGTTGTTCTGACCTTCGTAATAATCCTCGCTGGTTTTTTCCCGTTTTCTAGCGAGATTTTAGTTGGTGAGGTAAGAGCAGTGTCCTTATCAGAAACTATGATCGGCACTGATCCAAGGGCAACAATTTACAGTCCCAAAACTGGGAAAATTGTCTTAATAGTTCCTATTGGAGTGATTTTGACTGTCGGCGATAAGGTTGAAATATCTCGAGGCAAAACAATGTTAGGTATTTATAGGTATCTATTTGTAAAAAAGGTATCGTCATATAACAAGGCGCTCGAATTGACGCCGGAAAGTATTGTGGCGCTACGCGATTATTCACACGGCGGCGCAACTCAGCAAAGACGTTAAAAACCGATAGCTATACGCTCAATCCAGTGCCTGCTTTTATCCTTCCGGGCGCACCCTCAATATATTAAGCGTCCGCATCTCAAAAGCAGACGTTTGGTCTAACCAGGCGTGTACTTCCGCTTCCGACCCGAAGCGGACAGTAACGGAGAACTTTATAAACGATTTAAGTAATTTTCCTCTCCCGTATTTGACTGGAATAGTGGTTAGTGATATTTCGAAGCTAATCCTTCGATTAAGTCGCGTTGCTGTTCAATAATATCGATTAAAAACTCTCTACATACGCGAACTCTCGCCGTGGATCTCAGATCCACATGACTTAATGCCCATACTCCCCAGTTCGAAGGTGTTAATGGCACATCAACGCGACGCAAACTGGGTTCAGCATCTGCCACATAGCAAGGCATTCTGGCCAGACCCATATGATTTTTGACGGCGTCCATCATTGTCATTATCTCGCTAACTCTGACAACAACCTTCCCTTTCTGGTAATGATCATTAACCCATTCAGGCATGTCGCGTTCATGTTCCCAGAGTATTAGCCTTTCACTCTCGCGTTTCT
>JAJDBA010000319.1 GCA_029261675.1 Nitrospinaceae bacterium | reverse complement strand
ATAAAGTAAATCGAGGGAATGAAGAAATCGAATTAACGGGAAAAGAATACAGTCTACTGGAATATTTTATGCGCAATCAGGAAAAGGTGTTGACGCGAACCATGATTGCCGAACACGTTTGGGACTATAATTTTGACACGTTTACAAATGTTATTGATGTTTATGTCAATCATCTTAGAAAGAAGATCGATAAGAATTTCCCCGCTAAACTCTTGCATACGTTACGGGGAGTTGGATATGTGATGAAAGTATAATCATGGCTTTCAAATCCATTCGCTCCAGGCTGACTGCTTGGTATGTTACGTTGCTTGCAATTATTCTGATTATATTCAGCATTCTCCTCAATTATTTTCTCGCCAAACGCCTTCATGAAAGTGTAGACAACTCTCTTACTGTTTCTGCTACCGTAGTTGCGACTTCAGCAACTATGAGATTGAGTAATTCGCCGTTGCCAGGATTGAATCAACTCTTCGAACAGTTTATGAATCAGGGAAACCTTAATAAGTTTTACAGGATTTATGATGGATCGGGTAATGTCGGTTCCCGTTCCAAAAATATCAGCGCTTCGCAGTTCCCCTTGTCACAATCCGCCTATGCCGAAGCTTTGGAAGGGAGGAATAGTTATGAAACTTTCAAGGTAGGGGGGCAGCACCCGATACGCGTAATCACCATGCCGATTCTTCTCGAAGGAAAACTGATCAATCTGGTTCAAGTAGGAACTTCTCTGGAAGCGGTTCAGGAAACGCTGAGGAATTTGAAAATATTTTTATTTACAGCAGTTCCTTCTGTTTTGATTTTGGCGACGTTGTTCGCAAGGTTTATGGCGAGGCGAGCTTTGAAGCCTATTTCCAGAATCATTGATACGGCTAGGGAGATTGGTCAGGGGCAAGAATTGAGTAAACGCATACCCGTGCTGAAAATAAAGGATGAACTGGGGCAATTGGCATTGACGTTCAACGAAATGATGAACCGATTGGAAAACTCGTTTGCTCAAATGCGTCAGTTCAGTAGCGATGCGTCACATGAACTTAGAACACCACTTACTGTATTGAAAGGACAGAATGAACTTATTCTGAGCAAGGAAAGAAAACCGGAGGAATATCAGGAAGTCATCTCCAGTAACTTGGAAGAGATCAATTATATGTCGAAAGTGTTGGAAGACCTCTTTGTGCTTTCCAAGTCCGATGAAAATCAAGTTAACCTCGATTGCAAACCGGTTGACCTGAGAGCCTTGGTGGAAGAAGTCTGTAAACATGCGGAGATTTTAGCCGAAGAAAAGAATATAAAAATTATAATTGCTTTTTTGGAGCCGACTGATATCAAGGGAGATGAAGTGCGGCTGCGACAAATGGTTTGGAATGTTTTGCAGAATGGAATCAAATATACGCAACGCGGTGGAGAACTGAAGATATCACTGCAAAACGAAGGCGAATTTGCATTGCTAACTATTCAGGATACGGGGATAGGAATTCCTGAAGAAGATTTGCCTCAAATTTTTAACCGTTTTTACCGAGTTGATAAAGCTCGTACTCGAGATGAAGGCGGTAGTGGATTAGGGCTGAGCATTTGCAGGCAGATTGCTGAAGCGCATAAAGGAAAAATCGAAGTGGAAAGCAAGCTGGGAGTGGGAACGCGATTTAAAATACGCCTGCCAAGCTCAGCTTGTTAATTGGATGATGACGTTTTTCACCTGCGTGTAATTTTCGAGCGCGTGGATGCCCATTTCCCTACCAAAACCACTCCTCTTATAACCGCCGAATGGAGCTGCGGCATCAAAGATGTTGTGACAGTTTACCCACACGGTTCCGGCTTTGAGGCCTTTCGCTACTTTATGAGCCTTGTTGATATCTCTTGTCCAGACACTTGCCGCTAGACCATATTCTGTATCATTGCCTCGGGCGATAACCGCATCGAGGTCTTCAAAAGGTGCGGCGACGACCACGGGACCAAAAATTTCTTCCGCAACAATTTTCATATCCTGCTTCACATTGTCAAATACAGTAGGTTCCACATAGCAACCCGACTGCATACTTCCGCCTGGCGCTTTTCCACCTGTTAAAGTCCGAGCGCCTGCCTGCTCGCCGGAGCGAATATAGTTCATCACTTTTTCCTGTTGCTCCCGGGAAACCAGAGGCCCCATATTGGTGTCGGCGCACATCCCCGGTCCTACCTTGATATTTTTGGCTTCTTCTGCAACACGTCCCATAACTTCTTCATACACGTCCTGATGTATTAACAATCGTGAACCTGCAGTGCAGACTTGACCTTGATTGAAAAATATAGCTCCGGCAACTCCCTGTGCGGCAATGTCGAGATCAGCATCAGGGAAAACAATGCTGGGAGATTTGCCGCCGAGTTCGAGCGACACTCTTTTTAAGTTTCCAGAAGAGGCTCTAACGATTTCGTGTCCTACTTCGGTGCTTCCCGTGAAAGCAACTTTGTCGACATCCATGTGTTCTGCCAAAGCCGCACCTGCATCTCCAAATCCACTGACGATGTTGACTACTCCATCGGGGAAGCCCGCCTCGCTAAACAAATCTGCAAGATGAAGTGCTGAAAGCGGGGTTTGTTCTGCTGGTTTTAATACTACGCAATTGCCTGCAGCGAGGGCGACACCCATTTTCCAAGCGGCCATCAATAAAGGGAAGTTCCATGGGATGATTTGTCCAACGACTCCCATTGGCTCGCGTAAGGTGAAATCTAAAAACTCCGCACTTGGTACATAAGGAACGCTGATGTCGATGGTCTCGCCATGAATTTTGGTCGCCATGCCAGCGTAGTAACGAAAGTGGTCAATCACCAGAGCAACGTCAACGGCACGTGCGATAGTTAGAGGCTTACCATTATCCAGAGTTTCAAGCTGTGCGAACTCCTCGGCTCGCGCTTCAATCAGGTCGGCTAGTTTCCAAATCAGTTTCCCGCGTTCCGATACGGTCAGTTTTCTCCACGGCCCATTTTCGAAGGCATTTCGTGCCGCCTCAACGGCGCGATTGATATCTTCCTCCCCTCCTTTTGAAACACGAGTGAGAACGGTGTTCGTTGAGGGATCGAGGACTTCAAATGTTTCACCGCTGGCTGCATCGACACGTTTTCCATCGATTAATAATTTTTGCGATTTGGCAAGAAAATCTTTAACGGGTGAAATTGGTTGGGGAACGGTTACCGCATCCATGACTATCTCCTGATTATGAATTTTCGACATATTGTCGCTTGTTATTTATTTGTTGCTAATTTAATTATTATCCTCGCCATAAAAAAAATAAAGTTTTTTTCTGCTAGGAGTGAAAGTGCTGAGAACTCTAATGAAGAGATGAATCGGGTTGTCTGCTAAACGAATAAACTATAGCCGGCGGTGGCTCGCCGTTATTGAATCCAGACGAGAGGACGATATATCCAGGCTTTATCGCCGGTGCTGTCTTCTATATGTACCCAGTCCTTTTCTATTTTCAGGACTTTCATAGCGAAAAATTTATCTACAGGTGCCCAGGCCACGATTGGGAATTTTGTTCCGGGGCCTTCGCGTAAGTTGGTTTTGTTGTTTTTTATTACGGCGCATTTATACTTTTGAGTGGTGAGAGGAGCATGCACCCAGTAGATATCGCCATCAACATCTTGAATTCGCTTCCAGGCTCCTTTTGTGCCTAACTGTTTGAATGGCATATATTTAAAAACCTCCCATAGCTTTTCATGGTTGGTTCCTGGTCCTTTTCTTAAATTAGCCCTTTCATTTTTTATGCATAAGGCTTCCGAATATTGTGGCATGACGATTGATATCGTGAAGCACAAGAAAAACAGGGCGGGTAGAAAAGAAAGTTTTGTTTTGAAACGATTCATAATAAATGGGAGTATTAAGTGATTAAAGATCAGTATAGGGGAAGGCTTTCCCAATTGCGTTATCTTCGTTTAGCATAACAAAAAAAATATTCTACATCTTCTTTTTCTTTTTCTGGTCTTACTGGCTTGATACAAATACTCACAATTTTGCAGTTGCTTTTAATATTGGCGATTATCATTTATCTGACCGCCAATATTATTTATCTGGTGCGATTATCACCTTTGCGAAAGACTGTGGTTGACCCACCGCTAATATCAGTATGTGTTCCTGCTAGAAATGAAGAGCGCGGTATTGGGGCATGCTTGAAATCCTTATTGCATCAAGACTATCCGAATTTCGAAGTGATTGCGATTGATGACCATTCTTCTGATCGCACTGGGGAAATCATGAGCGATTTGGAAAAAGATAATTCTCGTTTGAAGGTGCTGCAAGGGCAAGACCTGCCCGAAGGCTGGCTGGGAAAGCCTTTTGCGCTGAATCAAGCTTTTAAAATTGCTCGAGGCGAATACCTGCTGTTTACCGATGCCGATCCGGTTTTTGAAAGTCATGCCCTGAATACGGCTGTCAGTGCCATGCGTGAGCGAGAATTAGATGTGTTGACACTCATGCCGCAAGCTAAGTTCGGCTCGTTTTGGGAACGGGCGGTGCAACCCGTTATATTTGGATTCATCGCCTCATTAACGCGTTTTAAAAACGTCAATGACCCAGATCATAAAAGTGCGATGGGATTCGGCGCGTTCCTGATGTTTCGCCGTAGTGCCTATGAAAAAATTGGCGGACACGAAGCAGGAAAAGCCGATGTGCTGGAGGACGTGCTAATAGCGAAACGTGCTAAGAAGGCTGGGCTCAAATTGCTTGTCGCAGATGCGAAGCAGTTATTTTCCATTCGAATGTATTTTGGTCTCAACGAAATATGGACGGGTTGGCGAAAGAATATGTTTCTTGCCATGAGGCGGTCTGTGCTGCGAGCCGTCTGGTACGTTTCCATGGTTCTTGGTTTTTTGTTGACTCCATATATTATTTTGGCCCTGAATATATTTTTGCAAACGGGATGGGTGTGGATCGGAATGGCTTTAGCTGGAGTTGTTATGGTCACAGCGGCGGCATATAAAACCTGTGATGAATTGGGGCTGCATCGAAACAACGCAGCCTTATTCCCGATTGGTGCCATTGTCATGGCGGCTGTTATGCTAAATTCCATGCTTCATACCCTCGTCCGTAAAAAAACCGAATGGCGGGGCAGAATATATCCCGCTTAACAGAGCATACCCTGTAGCCAATAGCTCTATACCCAAAAAACTATTACTTTTCAGCTTCTAGAAATAGTTATGCTTTTTTTAATGCCTTAAATCCCGGGAATATTTTTTTAATTTTCATATCTAATATAAATGGATAATTACCCTCGTTTATTTATCAAAGCGGGTTTGATGTATGCCTTACTGGGTGCAGCGCTCGGTGTCACCATAGCTGTTGATCCCTCGCTTGCCGTTCGCCTGCGGTTTGTCCACATTCATGTCAATTTACTCGGATTTATGACCATGATGGTTGCAGGTGTGGCTTTTCATGTGTTGCCCCGCTTTAGCGCAAGAAAACTCCCTTGGCCTGCGGGAATGAAATATCAATTCATTTTTCAGAACACCGGACTTTTAGGGATGGTTACTCTCCATGCCGTAGGAGGTTGGCAAGGGGGGTTGGCTCATGCAGCCTTTGTGTTTTTTGCGATTCTTGCTGGAATAGCGTTTGCGATCATGTTTTATAATTTGTATTTCGTATTGTCAGCACCTGAAGAAACTCCCAAACCAGAAAAAATCACAGGCGAAATGAAAGTAGCCGAGGTGCTCGATCATTTTCCGCAGGCATTGTCGCTGTTTCTGGAAAGCGGATTCCAGTCTTTGGCCAACCCAGCGGCTCGGCAGACATTTGCAAAAGTGGTGAGCATCGACAAGGCTTGTGAGAAACACAGTGTCAATACGACTGAATTTGTAGAAAAACTAAATCGCGAAATCTTTAAAACAAATTCTCCTTCCGACAATGAGAATACCAACCTAGGAAGAGAAATCAGTCGCGGAGAAAAATGTCAAGCGGATACCTGGGTGGGAAGTTTGGTCAAGGCTTACCCGACAACAAAAAAAGTTTTTGAATCCCATTACGGCGAAGGTTGCTTTTCCTGCCCCGGCCAGGCATTTGAAACCGTAGAACAGACTGCCAGTATGCATAATGTTGACCCTGAATTGATCTTGAAGGAGATCAATAACGAAATTGATAAAGAATCAAATCCTTCCTAAGCGTGTCGAATTCTAAAAAGCACGAATTCAAAGAATATATTCTGGATCAACTCCGACTTTTGGAGGGTGTAGAGAGCAAACAGATGTTTGGAGGTTTCGGTCTGTATTGCAACGGCATCTATTTCGGTATCATTGCCGATGGCAGTGTTTATTTTAAGACCGATGCCTAGTGTTGACGCATATAAAGATAAGGGTATGGGGCCCTTCAAACCCTCTGCCAAACAAACCTTAAAAAATTATTACGAAGTCCCACCTGAAATACTCGAGGACGATCAACAACTCACTGACTGGGCTTTAAAGAGCCTTCATAGATAAGCTTGTCTCCTACCTTTTAAAAACAACAAGTTGGCGAACCTTTTTTGGTCCCGTATTTATCGTTTTCCTTAACCTGTTACATAAACACTAACTTGAGCGCCTTCAAGGAATGAAATCGCTTAGGTAATTTTTTAATTAAATATTTGTAATTTAAAAATATTTGTTGAACACTGTTTTTTGAACATTAAGTGTGCATTTAATAGGGCTAGGCACATTTTAAGAAGCATTATTTGAAATCACTTGGAAAGAATATGAATAAGAGGAAACTTCAAAGAGACTTAAAATGGTATAAAAAATCAAAAAAGGTGACTTTTGGGGGATGCGGAAATCGAAGTTTAACGTTGATTAAGTATTCGATAATGAGTTTGATTTTCTTGTTTCTATTCTCTATGGGGCAAAATGTTTTTGCAAAAGAACTCAATAGTGATTTCTCTGAGTTGTATATCAGCTATTATTTGGATAATCGGGAATACAACACTATGAATATTCAGACAAGCACTAATAAATTGCCTCTGGATATCTTCTTTTGGGGGTTTGTTGATATCCATAGCGACCAGAATAAAAATAAAGATCGATTTGATTTAACCCGGTACTTTATTGAATACCGTTTAAGTCGGCCCGTGGGATTTGGAATAGATGGTTTGAGTTGGGAAATGGAATATAATGACTCCAATGGAAGCGATAATAGTGTAGCTCGATTTGGGGTGACTTATAGGCATATCTTGCCTTTCTTGGGTGGCAGCAAAAGCTGGCTGCAATGGAGAGTTCACCCTTATGAAACAGATGGAAGTGGGGCTCAAGTAAGCGTAATTTATAGGTTTTGGCTAGTTAAGGGGGTTTATATTTCAGGTTTTGCTGATTACAATCTCGATGAAGATGTGCCGGATCGTTGGGTAGCCGAACCTCAATTAAACTTTGTATTGAATAACACTTTTGATTTGCTGGTAGAAGGCAGGATAAACCAAACAGAAGAAGCTTCTTCTTCGCTGGACGGGTATGGTGTTGCTCTGGGAGTTAAAGTTAAATTTTAACATGAATTAGGAATCTGAATTGGATAAAGCAACAAAAATTAGGTCTTCTTTTCATTGGTTTCATTGGTTGATTGTTTCGCTGTCAATCCTTCTGACGGTATTTGCCTGGTGGTTTTCCAGCAAACAGGTGGAAGAAAAAATCCAATCTCAATTTCAAAAGGAAGCCAACCAGGTTGTCGAACTTGTGTCTGAGCGGATGCTAAAGTATGAAGATGCTCTGTGGGGAGGTGTTGCAGCTATTCAAGCCAATGGTGGGGATATCTCATTCGGGGATTGGCTTACGTTTTCTACTCATCTGAAGATCGATGTGAAGTATCCCGGTATAAGTGGCATTGGAGTTATTTATCATGTTCGTCCTCAAGAACTTGATTCCTTTTTGAAGAAGCAAAGATCAGTCCGGAAATTTTTTAAAGTTCACCCCGCTCATGACGCAAAAGAACTCCTTCCAATTACTTATATTGAGCCTTCTGAGAAAAATTTAAAAGCAGTGGGTTTAGATATGGCTCATGAGAAAAACCGCTATACAGCAGCACTCAAAGCGCGTGATACGGGGTTGGCGCAAATTACCGGACCCATTTCATTGGTTCAGGAAAAAGAAAAAACTCCGGGTTTTTTATTTTTTGCTCCATTTTATATTGGTACCGCTGATCAAACTTTGGAAGATAGGAGAGAGTATTTTGTTGGGATGGTTTATGCCCCTTTTGTGATGAATAAGCTCATGCAGGGTACCCTTTTACGTGAACAGCGGCGTGTGGTTATTCAGATCAATGATGGCGAAGAGGTGCTCTACAATGAACATGTTGAAACAAGTCCTGATTATGATCCCGATCCTCTATTTCAAAAAACAATGTCATTGGATTTGTATGGAAGAACCTGGGCCTTTGATATTCGCAGCACAAAACTTTTTAGAGATAGCGCCGAGCATAACCAGCCCCTAACAATATTGGCCGGGGGTATTATAATTGATATTCTGATAATAATATTATTTGCTATTCTTTCCCGATCCAACCGAAAAGCTGTAGATTATGCGAACGCAATGACTCAGGAACTGAAGGAAAAAGCCAATCATTTAGAAAAGTCGAATAAGGACCTGGAGCAGTTTTCCTATTTAATTTCCCATGACTTAAAAGCTCCTTTAAGAGGTATTTCCAATATTTTAGGTTTCATTGATGAGGATCACGGAAAAAATATTGATGCAGACCTTAAATCAAATTTAGGAATGATAGATGGATTGGTAGTTCGTTCTCAAACTCTATTAGATGATGTGTTGACCTATTCCCGTTTTACAAATAAAAATATTGATGATAGAAAAGAATTAGTGAACCTTAATGATATTGTAAGTGATATATTAGAAGCTAACTCCATTGAGAAAGATTGTGTTTCGATAAAATTTGATCCTTATGAAATGCATATCTCAAAATTATTTGTCAGGACGATTCTAAATAATTTAATTGTGAATGCCAGCAAGCATGGACATAAAGATTCGAACAAATTAAAAATTCTTGTTCAATGTGAAGATTATAATGAAAAGCAATACTTGTTTGTGGTTAAGGATAATGGCCCGGGAATTCCCAAGGGTAAAGAAGAGCATGTATTTAAAATTTTTAAACAGCTTGCACCTCGAGATGAAGTAGGGGGAACCGGACTTGGGCTGGCGTTGGTGAAAAGTATTATTATTAATAATAATTGTTCTATATGGATAGGAAGCCCTGAAGAGGGTGGTGCAGAATTTAAATTTACTTGGCCTAAATAGGTTGATAGAGGGGGAGGACCATGAAAAAGATAGTTCTTGTAGTAGACGATGATACAACCGATATCATGGCGATTCAAAGGGCCTTGAAGGATATGGTCACAACCAAGGAAATTGAGCTTGAAACTTTTAGTGATGGGGACGAGATTTTAGCGAGATTAAATGAAGAGTTTTCTGATAAAAAAAATACAGAAATCCCTGTTCCTTATATGATGTTTCTGGATTTGAATATGCCCAGAGTCGATGGTTTTGAGGTTTTAGAAACTATAAGAAAAGATCCCATTCTAAAAACTATGGTGGTTTTTGTCTTGACGACCTCGAATAATCCGGAGGATATTTGCAAGGCTTACCAACAAGTTATTGCGGGTTATCTGGTGAAATCTGACCAGGGAAACCGCTATGAGAAGGTGAAAGACCTTGTACGATCCTATGCTCAAGCTGTGATCCCCCCTGTTGTGTTGTAGCGCTTCTCCAACTCTACATCTTTAACCCCGTGTCCTTTCCTGTTTTGCGTCTTGCCAATGTTGCTCTAATTCTTCGAGGGGGGTTTCTTTTAAAGTTTTTCCGCGTTTGGCAACTTCGGCTTCAATATACTGGAACCTTTTAATGAATTTATTGTTGGTGGCGCGCAAGGCTTCTTCGGCATCTATTTTTTTGAACTTGGCGATATTGACGAGAACGAAAATAATATCCCCTAACTCTGCAGTCATATCTATTTCTTTGCCTGAAAGAACGGATTCTTTGAATTCTGCTACCTCTTCATCCAGCTTATTAAACACATCATCAATTTTATCCCAGTCGAATCCGTGCTTAGCGGCTTTTTTTTGTAGTTTTTGTGCGCGTAATAATCCTGGAAGATGAGGAGGGATGCCGTCCAACACGGATTCTCTATCAATTTTTCCTTTTTCTTTGCTTTTGATTTCTTCCCATTGAGTAACTACTTCTTCGGGCGTTTCCAGGTGTTCTTCTTTGAACACATGCGGGTGCCGATGCACCATCTTGTCGCTGATGGATTCCACCACATCGTTTATGTTGAACTCGTTTTTGTTTTCCGAAATTTTTGCGTGGAATAAAATTTGGTAGAGTAAGTCTCCTAACTCTTCTTTGATTTCTTCTGGGTTGTTGCTATCCAGAGCTTCAAGAGTTTCGTAGGCCTCTTCTACTAGATAGGGTTTCAAAGATTCCCGGGTTTGAACTTTATCCCAGGGGCAACCCTTTTCTCCCATCAGGATGTCGACAATTTCAGTTAATTTTTTAAATGCAGCGCTCATTTTTTTTATGCCATAAATTTGAGGATAACCGAGTCGGCGAGGAACAATCCTTTCTTCGACAGGGCGATGCGGTTGTGGTTGAATGTAATCAGCTCTTGATTGAGTAAAGACTCGACAGCCTTCCCATAAACTTTTTGGAAGGATATTTGGAAACGATTCTCAAAGGTATCAATAGAAATACCTTTTAAAAGTCGCAAGCCCAGCATCAAAGTTTCCCCCATTGCGTGCAGAGGTTCCAGGCGTTCTCGTGAATCGATCGCACTTGCCTTAGTCTTAATTTCACGAATGTATATCGAGGGCAAATTAATATTTTTGAATCTTTCTCCATTCAGATAGGAGGATGCTCCAGCTCCGACTCCCAAATACTCGCCGTTATTCCAGTAGTTGATGTTGTGTTGCGATTCCATACCCGGTTTCGAGAAATTTGAAATTTCATATTGCGAATATCCGGCATCTTCAAGAACTTGAATTGTGGTTTTATACATTTCTAATTGGAGGTCTTCATGAGGTAGACAAAGTTTTCCTTTCTCATGAAGCTTGAAAAATGCGGTTGCAGGTTCGATGGTAAGATTGTAGGTGGAAAGGTGATCGGGGTTTTTAGCAATGGCTTGTTTTAAATGCGATTGCCATTTTTCTATTGTTTGGTCTGGCAGGCCGAACATGAGGTCCATAGACAGGTTTTCAAAATTTGCTGATCGCGCCCGATGTACGGTTGAGTGGATCTCTTCTTTGTTATGAACCCTTTCCAGTAACTGCAGTTCCTTTTCGTCGAACGATTGCACCCCGATACTGATGCGGTTGTAGCCTGCCGCACGAATTTCCTGTAAAGTTTCAAGTTTGATGGTTGCCGGGTTGGCTTCGATAGTGATTTCGCAGTCAGGGGTTAGATTGAAGTTTTGCCGGATGGAATCGAATATTCTTTTTAGTTGCAGGGGGGGCAGAATAGTGGGCGTTCCACCCCCCACAAAAACAGTGGGAACGATATAGCTCTTTAAAGTGGTAGAATAATTTTTTAATTCTGTCAGCAGGGCTTCGACATAATGGACGGACTCTTTCTGATTCTCAGGATGAGAATTGAAATCGCAATAGCCACATTTATGCAGGCAATATGGAATGTGGAGGTATAATCCTAGGTTCATGGTAATATTATAGGTGTTGTTCCGAAAACTGGATTCATTCTTACATAGGAAAGTTATATTTGTGGAAAATTTGTTAACTAAACTGCCGGACCGCTTGTGAGTCAGACTACTTCTTTTAAATCGGGTTATGCCAGCATCGTGGGTCGCCCCAATGTGGGCAAGTCTACCTTGCTTAACCGGTTAGTGGCGCAAAAAGTGGCTGCGACATCAAATAGACCACAGACCACACGCAACAAAATCACCGGAGTGTTGCACCTGTCAGATGCGCAGATCATTCTAGTAGATACCCCGGGTATTCATTCGAGCAAAAGAGCTTTAAATGAAATGATGGTGAAGGCTTCATTAAGCACTTATGCCGATGTTGACTTGATTTTGGTTTTGATAGATGCGGTGGAAGGATTCAGGGATGAAGATGAGTTTGTTTTGAAGTCTATGCAACATACTTCTGCACCTAAAATTCTGGTGATCAATAAAATCGATTTGGTAGAAAAACCGAAACTTCTTACTTTGATCGCTCAGGCCCATGATAAATCTGTTTTTAAGGAAATCATCCCAGTTTCGGCTTTGAAAGATGACGGCATGGACCCTTTGAAGGACTTGATTGTTGGGTACCTTCCCGAAGGCCCAGAATACTTTCCAAAGGATATGATAACGGACTGTACTGAAAGCTTTTTGTTGGCCGAAATCATTCGCGAGAAGGTCTTGAGTCTGACTCGATTAGAGGTGCCGCATTCGGTCGCTGTAGTTGTGGGAGGCATTGAAGAGCAGGAAAACGGTGTGGTAAAAATTGATGCCACTCTATACACGGAAAAAGCTTCGCAGAAAAAAATATTGATAGGGCAGGGCGGGAGTATGCTTAAATCTATTGGACGAATTGCTCGAGTAGAAATTGAGAAACGTTTAGGGGCTAAAGTGTATCTAAAGATATTTGTGAAGGTGAAATCAAACTGGCGAGACCAGAAACAAGCAATTAAAGAGTTCGTATATCCCCATGATTCATTATAAAACCCCAGAAGAAATTGAAGTAATGAAGGAATCCTGCCAACTTGCGGCAGAAGTTCTTGTGATGATTGACCCCTATGTAAAACCTGGCGTAACGACTGATAGATTGAATCAGATTTGTCACGACTATATCGTCTCTAAAGGTGCCATTCCATCACCTCTGAATTATCGAGGCTTTCCGAAAAGTATTTGCTCTTCGGTTAACGACGAAATTTGTCACGGCATCCCCTCAGATAGAAAACTTAGAAATGGTGACATTGTCAATTTAGATATCACTACCTATTTTAAAGGCTTTCATGGCGATACCAGTCGTACATTTTTTGTGGGTTCGCCGAGGAAAAAAGCTGAAAAGTTGGTTGAAGTTTGTAAGGAAGCTTTGCAACGAGGAATCGAAGTAGTCAAGCCGGGTGCGAGGCTGGGGGATATTGGTGCCACGATTCAGGGTTTGGCCGAAAGCCATGGTTATACTGTTGTCAGAGAATTTTGTGGCCACGGCATTGGCACTAATTTTCACGAAGAACCGCAAATTTTGCATTATGGAAATTTTGGCGATGGACTGGAAATAAAAAAAGGCATGGTGTTTACCATTGAACCGATGATCAATTTAGGAAAGCCTGACCTGAAAATTCTTTCTGATAAATGGACTGCCGTCACCCAAGACGGACAACTCTCCGCTCAATTCGAGCACACTCTTTGTGTAACCGATACCGGAGTGGATGTTATGACTCGCCTGGATGGAAAAACCGTATTTTAATTTTCTGTTGTAAAAATTTATAAATGATATGGCTTATCATTTGAAGTTTCCTATTCGGGAGTTTCATAGGTCAAACCTCAATTTATTTGATAAGGCCCTGTTTCTAGTTGATAGGAATTCTCATTCTTAGTATCAATCTTAAACCATTATAATTAAAGGGCTTGACAGGTTTTTAATGTCTGGTAGATTGGGTGGTAGTAGGGTTGGAGTGAACGGAAAAATAAAATAGAGAGGTAAAATATGAAGGGTGATAAGGCCGTACACAATGCTTTAAATGATGTGTTGATGGCGGAACTGACAGCGATTAATATTTATTATATTCATTACAAAATGCAGGAAGATTGGGGTTATGAAAAAATAGCCAGCCATTCACGAGAAGAATCTATGGGCGAAATGAAACACGCTAATTTGATGATTGAGCGACTTCTATTTCTGGATGGCGTTCCTGATATGCAAAAGTACGATACCGTACTGGTGGGTAAAAGTGTAGAAGAGCAATTGAAAAACCAATACAAGATTGAACTGGCGCATGTGGCTCGATTGAGAAAACATATTAAGACTTGTTTTGATAAATCCGATTTTGGTAGCAAGGAAATTCTTGACAAAATCTTAATAGAAACTGAGGACAGCGTTGACTGGCTCGAAACTCAATTTACACGTATCAAGGACATCGGTATTAAAAATTATATGATGGAGAATATGAGCAAAGATAATAATTAAAGCCAGCCCAATCCCCGTTTTGAAGTGGGAGGGAGATTAAAATGCTCCAGCGGGACTAGAATATGATGCCTCTTTTCATCCGTTTATTTGGATGGAAAGGGGCTTTTTATTTTTGGCAATCTTTACAAATACCAAACAAATCCATGCGATGACTTTTTAGAGTGAAGCCGTGGCGTTCGCAAACTTCCAACTGATATTTTTCAATAAGTGGATGTTCAAACTCGACGGTTTTTTCGCAGACTTTGCATATCAAATGATCGTGGTGCCGAACCTGAAAAAGGCGTTCGTAGGTTGTTTTATCATTGAAGGTATGTACTTCCGCTAGACCCGACTCAACCAATAATTTCATAGTTCTATATAAAGTGGCAATGCCGATGGTGGGATCTTGCTCGCGAACTCGAATATGTATGTCATCAATATGCACATGTCCCGATTGTTGAAGAAACACATCCAGAATCAGTTTTCTTTGCGGTGTCCAGCGTAGATTGTATTGTTGTAAGTAATCCTTAAAGATATCGTGCTCATCAAGCATAATTTCACTTTTTGATAATTGTTATCAGAATCAAATTTTGGAAAAATATACAATAATTTTTAAATAAAAGACAAGAAGGAAAATTTTAAACTTTATAAATGCCTGTATTTAAAGGGATAATTCCCCGTGAAATAAATTAAAAACAGGCTTGACAAACTGCCTTGAAGTGACTATATTGATATTCGTTATCAAAAAGGAGATTGCCAATGTCAAACAAAATCAAAATTTGCAAAGGAGCAGGGTGCAAAGCTTGGAAGTCTGAGTACATGGCGAAAAAATTGCGACAAACTCAGGGTTCCGATGGTGTAT
>JAJDBA010000318.1 GCA_029261675.1 Nitrospinaceae bacterium | reverse complement strand
TGTCGGCGAGAAGGAATAAAACTGTATCTAAAAGGTTCCCGTTGCGAGACGGCAAAATGCGCTATTGAAAAAAGGGCCTACCCTCCTGGACAGCATGGTCAGGGGCGCACGAAATTCTCGGAATACGGGGTTCAGCTTCGTGAAAAGCAAAAGGTAAAGCGTATTTACGGCGTGTTGGAAAAACCATTCCGAAACTACTTTTTTGCAGCTAATAAGAAAAAAGGTGCGACCGGTGAGAACCTTTTACAAAATCTGGAATTGAGGTTCGATAATGTCGTGTATCGAATGGGTCTTGCGCCATCCAGAAATGCTGCCCGTCAATTGGTTCGACATAAGCATTTTACGGTAAATGGAAAAAAAATGGATGTACCTTCTTATATTCTTAAGCAGGGAGATACCATTGCACCTAATCCGAACAAGACTAAAAAGAAGCCGGTTAATTTGGCTATAGAAAATATTAAAGATAAAAACCTGCCGGAATGGCTTTCATTTGATGCCGACAGTAAGCAGGGAGTTGTTCAGGCATTGCCTGCAAGAGAAGATGTTGCGATGCCAATTGAGGAGCAGTTGATCGTTGAACTCTACTCGCGATAAAGGTTATTCACTAAATAATTAACAATTGATAAGACCCGAATTTAGGGGTCGGAGGCTACATGTTCACAGCCCAGGGAATCGTTAAACCAAAACGATTAGAATTTGATAAGCAAAACAGATCCGAATATTATGGCAAGCTCAGTGCTGGCCCGTTTGAACGAGGATTTGGTGTAACCATCGGAAACTCGTTGCGCAGAATGTTGCTTTCTTCTATCGAAGGGGCTGCTGTTGTTGCGGTTAAGTTTGAAGGAATCTTTCATGAGTTCTCCTCTATTCCAGGTGTGATGGAGGATGTGACAGAGATCATTCTTAACATTAAACAGCTCAATCTTAAATTGACCGGTGAAGCAGACTCAAAGCGTATCTTTATCAAAGCAAGCGAAGCAGGTACGGTTTGCGCCAAAGATATTGTCGCTGATCCCGATGTCGAAGTTTTGAATCCAGACCATGTGATTCTCACCATCGACCAGAGCGCAAAAGTAGAAGTGGAGATGATCGTAAGAAAAGGTCGCGGATATGTTTCAGCAGATAAACATGTGATTGAAAATGAATCTGTGCAAATGATTCCGATAGACTCTAGCTTTTCTCCCATCGAAAAGATTTCCTACCATGTAGAAAATACACGGGTGGGTCAGTCCAGTGATTACGATTCGTTGGTCATGGAATTATGGACGAACGGAGGTATCACTCCTGAAGATGCGTTGGCGCATGCTGCAAAAATTGTTAAAGACCATATGCAAATTTTTATCAACTTCGATGAAGAGCCAGAACCGGTAATGCCTCAAGTTGATGAGAAAAAACAGAAGATGTTGGGCAATATGGCTAAATGCGTTGAAGAACTTGAGCTTTCTGTTCGTTCCTACAATTGTTTGAAGAATGCTAACATTCAAACGATTGCCGAGTTGGTGACGAAAACAGATGGTGAAATGCTGAAAACGAGAAACTTTGGTAGAAAATCGCTGAATGAAATTAAAGAGATTCTCGAAGAAATGGGACTCCACTTGGGAATGAAAGTGGAAGAGGAAGATTTAAAACAAATCATTCAAGCGCAGAAGAAAAAAGAAACGGAAACAGAAGTCGAACAATAAGCATTATCTAAGGAGCGAAACCAGCAATGCGGCATTTGAAAGCAGGCAGAAAGTTAGGCAGAACATCCGCTCACAGGAAGGCGCTTTTTCGGAATCTCGTTGGGGCATTAATCCAGAGAGAGCGAATCAGTACCACACTGGCTAAAGCAAAAGAGTTGCGTGGAAAAGTGGAAAAGACAATTACCCTGGGTAAAAAAGGGACACTTCATGCAAGACGACAGGCTTTCAAGCTGGCACCGCAAAAGGCAACTGTACAAAAAGTTTTTGGTCCTCTAGCAGAGCGTTACGCTCAACGGCCTGGCGGTTACACCCGCATTATTAAAATAGGTCCGCGTAAAGGTGACAATGCTCCCATGGCATTCATTGAGCTGGTAGACCGCGAGGGTGATGCTCCTGCTCCAGAAAAAGGAAAAGGCGCAGCGAAAAAAGCAGCTCCTAAAACTGCAGCAAAAAAAGAAGCAACGCCGAAAACGGCTGAGAAAAAACCTGCAGTAAAAAAAGAAGCTAAAGCTGAAAAAGAAAAAGACACCAAAAAGAAAGCTGAGCCGAAAAAACCTGCCGAAAAAGATAAGGAAGATTAAAAGTAATATCCTTTATCTTTTATCAAAGGCAGTTCGGCCCCACCCCTGTAGGCCCGTGTTTGAACCTGAAGTTGGTGTTTTCCTTTATATAAATTAATAAATCATCATAGCTTTTGAAGTGCTCTGTGAAACCGTAATCATCGCCAGTATATTCGCAAGACTCGGTGCTATGCTCGCGACACATATAAGGCCGATGTTCATAGATTGCGCATTTATTGTCGGGCATTAAAAAGTTGCACCGGTTATGGATCATGATGAACCAGTCTTGTCTGTAAATATAGATCGATGTATTCTCGTGGGCGATCTTCCAAAGCAGACTTTCATAATCGCGTCGGTCTTCGGGTTCATCGATTCCAAAGGCGAAATAATTGCAGCAATAGGCTGGTAGACATTTTTCGCATTGATGGGTATCGTCTCGTGTGCTTTTTATTTTTGCCATGAAAAATCCTTATGGGTTCAAAGAATAATAGATTTTGAAATTGAAGCAGGGGCTATTTTGCCTGCCAAAATTTTAGGAGTCAACCCTTCACGTGACGCTGGGCTCAAAAGGTCGGAACCCGTCAAGAAGGACAACGTATTTGCATGTGAACCGTAGGTATATAAATTGAATTTCTCTTTCTTGAAAGAGACAACACTGATGGACTATGTTAAACAGGGGAGGCGATGCTGGGTAAATCGACCTTTTACCTGCGCGGTTCGTTGCGGAGAAAGGGGTTGACAAATGGGGAATAACTTAATAAAGTGAGTAAGCTCCGAAAGCTCCCATACATAATCCCATACAAATTCAATCACATGCCAGCTTATTTTTTCCGCGCTTTCGCCGTTAATTAATTAATGAACTATCAAATTTAACTCTACAAGAATCCACATATACAAGATATTCCATTTTTACTCTCACCTCAAAGAAGCCACAAACCATGACCCAAATGAACATTGAAGAACTTAAGGCTAAGACTATATCTGAGCTCACTAATATTGCTAAGGATTTGAAGATTCAAGGTCACAGTGGCCTCAGGAAGCAGGACCTGATTTTCAGAATTCTGGAAGCCAAGACCGAAAAAGACGGTTTGATGTTTGGCCAAGGCGTATTGGAGATTCTCCCTGACGGATTTGGGTTCCTTAGAGCGCCGACCTATAACTATCTCCCAGGTCCGGATGATATATATGTTTCTCCTTCGCAGATACGAAAATTCGATATGCGCACGGGTGATACGATTTCTGGCCAGATCAGACCTCCCAAAGACAGTGAACGTTATTTTGCTTTGCTGAAAGTAGAGGCGATTAACTTTGAGAATCCAGACAAGACCAAAGATAAAATTTTATTCGACAACTTGACTCCTCTTTACCCAGAAGAGCGCATTCGTTTGGAAACACCGTCGAGCAAAGATTATAGTGCTCGCGTCATGGACTTAATGACACCCATTGGTAAGGGACAGCGTGGATTGATCGTGGCCCCGCCACGTACGGGTAAAACCATGTTATTGCAATCGATTGCGAATAGCATCAGTACCAATTATCCGGAAGTAGCGTTGATCGTGCTTCTGATTGACGAACGCCCAGAAGAAGTAACAGATATGGAACGTTCGGTTCGTGGGGAGGTAATCAGTTCGACCTTTGATGAGCCTGCGCAGAGACATGTTCAGGTGGCTGAAATGGTCATCGAAAAGGCCAAGAGACTGGTAGAGCACAAACGCGATGTCGTGATTTTGCTTGATAGTATTACCCGTCTGGCGCGAGCTTACAACGCCATCGTTCCTCCAAGCGGAAAAGTATTGTCGGGTGGTGTTGACTCCAACGCCTTACAGCGTCCCAAGCGATTTTTTGGTGCGGCTCGAAATCTGGAGGAAGGTGGAAGTCTAACCATCATTGCGACAGCTTTGGTTGACACGGGAAGTCGAATGGATGATGTTATTTTCGAAGAATTTAAGGGCACAGGTAATATGGAAATTGTTCTTGATCGCAAGCTTGCGGATAAGAGGACCTTTCCTTCAATCGATATCAACCGCTCAGGTACTCGGAAAGAAGAGCTTCTTTTGCCAGAACAAGACCTGCAACGCGTGTGGTTATTGAGAAAAGTTTTGCTCCCAATGGGCATCCATGATACGATGGACCTTCTCCTGCAGAAGATTAAGGAATCTAAAACGAACGCCGAATTTTTGGCGACCATGAACTCTTGACGGTGACACAATGAAACAAGGCATTCATCCAGAATATTTCGAATCAACGGTTCGCTGCGCTTGTGGAGCGGAAGTGACAACAGGAACAACCATGAAAGATTTGCATGTGGAAATTTGTTCACAATGCCATCCTTTTTTCACTGGAAAGCAGAAACTTTTAGATACAGCGGGCCGCATTGAAAAGTTTAACCGCAAATACGGCAAGGCAAAACCCGCTGCAGAACAGGCTGAACCCGCAACTCCTCAGTAGCTTCTCCTGCTTTTTCTTTCCTCGGCTTTACCCGCTTAACGCGGGTTTCTAAAGGCATTTCCCATGTTTGATAAGTTGAAAACGGTTGAGAAACGTTATGACGATCTCAACGAATTGCTCAGCGATCCTAAGATTATCGCTCATCAATCCGAATTCCAGAAGTATGCGAAAGAGCAATCGGATTTAACGCCGATTGTGAACAGGTTTAAAGATTTAAAAAACTTTATCCAGCAATTAGAAGATAGTAAAAAAATTCTCGAAGAAGAGAAAGATCCGGAAATGCTGGAGATGGCAGAAGAAGATCTGGCTCAGGTAGAACTCCAAAAACGAAAAGCTGAAGAAGATTTAAAACTCCTTCTATTGCCAAAAGACCCACGTGATGAACGCAACGTTATCGTTGAAATTCGCGCAGGAACAGGAGGAGAAGAGGCGGCGCTGTTTTCAACTGATTTGTTCCGAATGTATTCCCGCTATGCAGAAGAAAAAAAATGGCAGGTGGAAATCTTAAGTTCCAACCTGACCGGTAAGGGCGGTTTCAAAGAGGTGATCTTTAACATCTCTGGCAAAGGGGTTTACAGTAAATTAAAATACGAAGGCGGAACTCATCGCGTTCAGCGGGTACCTGATACTGAAAGCCAGGGACGCATTCATACATCGGCGGTCACCGTAGCTGTTCTTCCTGAAGTGGAAGATGTCGATATAAAAATTAATCCATCCGATATTAAGATAGATGTTTACCGCGCATCGGGTCCTGGTGGGCAAAGTGTTAACACCACTGATTCCGCGGTGCGGCTCACCTTTGTTCCGACCGGAATGATCGTGACATGTCAGGATGAAAAATCGCAACACAAGAATCGCGAGAAAGCGATGAAGGTGTTGAGAGCCCGGTTGTATGATGCAGAACAACAAAAAGCACATGATGAACAAGATAGCGAACGCAAACAACAGGTTGGCTCGGGAGATCGAAGTGAACGAATCCGTACTTATAATTTCCCCCAGGAACGGGTGACCGACCACCGAATTGGATTAACCCTGCATAAGTTGTCAGCGATTATGGAGGGTGCGCTGGACGAAGTCATCGATGCGTTGAATATGCATTTCCAATCCGAAGCGCTTAAAGGCACTAAATAAAAAAGATGGATGCAAACATCAGCTCATTTCTAAATTGGTCGCAAAGCCAATTAGCCGAAGCGGGTGTGCTTTCTCCCCGATTGGATTCTGAAATTATACTCGCCCATACTTTAAAGCTTTCTCGAACTGATCTTAGGACTCAGGACCAAAGGGTCCTCAGTGAATCTGAAATAAAAAATGTAAAAAAATTTATGGAACGACGACTCAACCGAGAACCTATTTCTCTGATTGTTGGATATCAGGAGTTTTGGTCTCTTGATTTTATCGTCGATGAAAATGTTCTTACTCCCCGACCTGAAACGGAGTTGCTGATCGAGACAGCTTTGAATTGCATATCGTCTCCCACTTTTAAAATTCTGGATTTAGGGACAGGATCAGGGGCCCTTGCTGTGACAATGGCTAAAGAGGTTCCCGAATGCAAAGTTTCTGCGATCGATATAGACCCCAAGGCTCTGAGCATTGCTAAAGAAAATGCAACGCGTCATGGGGTGGTAGATCAGATTGAGTTTGTTTGTTCAGATTTAAGAACAAGCGATTGGTCGGGGTGTTTCTCTATGATTTTATCAAATCCGCCTTACATCAAGTCCGCAGATATTCAAAAAATAATGCCAGAAGTTCGGATCTATGAACCTGAGAAGGCTTTGGATGGGGGTATAACCGGTCTGGATTTTTATCAAGCCATTATCCCAATGGCCATTGACCGACTTGAAGGAAACGGATTTTTGATTTTAGAGATCGGCCATGATCAGGCAGATGAGGTTACAGAGTTATTAAATAGTTTTTCATGTTACCAAAATATTGAAGTGATTCAGGATTATTCGGGTTACGACCGGGTGGTCAAAGCGCAAAAGACAAATGGATAAAATAGTCATAGAAGGCGGTAAGCGGTTAGTGGGTACTGTGAAAATGAGTGGCGCGAAGAATGCGGTGTTACCGGTTCTTGCGGCAACATTGTTGACCGAGGGTCGAAATATTATCGATGGAGTTCCCGAAGTTCGCGATGTGTTAACGATGATAAAACTCCTGGAAGCTTTGGGAGCTGAAGTAGAAAATTATAGTGACGAGAAAATAATCTTGGATACCTCCAAGGTAAATAATTCGGAAGCCCCTTATGATCTGGTTTCCACCATGCGTGCATCGTGTATGGTATTAGGGCCGCTTTTAGCGAGGCTGGGTAAGGCGCGTGTATCTCTTCCAGGGGGCTGCGCCATTGGTGCTCGGCCCATTGACCTTCATATAAAAGGTTTGCAAGCGATGGGAGCCAAAGTCTGGTTGGATCAAGGCTATGTTCACGGTGAAGTGAATCGCCTGAAAGGAATTTCATTTTATTTTGATATGGTTTCTGTGACGGGTACCGCAAACCTTATGATGGCTGCGGTTTTAGCTGAAGGCGAAACTATTTTGGAAAACGTAGCAAAAGAACCCGAAGTGGTTTTCCTCGCTGATATTTTAAACTTGGCCGGAGCAAAAATTTCAGGGCAGGGAACAGATATTATTAAGATCCAGGGAACCACCTCACTCAAACCTATTGAATGCACCATTTTCCCAGATCGTATTGAGACGGGAACGTATATGATTGCTGCTGCAATCACTCAAGGCGATGTGACAATCGAAAATTGCATTCCTCAGCATGTAGAACCCATTACTCTGAAACTTCAAGAGGCTCAGGTTGATGTTGAAGTCGAAGAGAATAAAATACGGGTAATAGGAAAGGGGCCCATCCGCGCTGTTAACGCGAGAACCCACCCTTACCCGGGTTTTCCTACAGATATTCAGGCACAGTTCATGGCGTTGATGACATTGGCGCAGGGACAGAGTATTATTATGGAGACCGTTTTTGAAAATCGGTTCATGCACGTTGCAGAA
>JAJDBA010000317.1 GCA_029261675.1 Nitrospinaceae bacterium | reverse complement strand
CGGGATGGCCGGTGGCTTTTATAAATTCGCCATAATGTTGGTTGGAAACTTCATATTTATCGAGATAAAACCCATCGGTAATAACATTGTGAGCCGGACCTTCATCGTGAAAAGCTTCACGTGAGACGGCGTACTTGAGCTGCTTTATTTTAGACATCTTTTCCGTATTAACATTTACTTCCTTGTCCACCCCCATGAGGAATGCTCCGCCAGGAATTATAACCATGTCTTCCGGTGCAGAATCGGCAATCACCAATACGGGTGAAACTAGAGCGCAAACTATAAACAATGAAAACATAGTCTTTACTTTTTTAAATTTACTCACAATATTCTCCTTAAAATTAAGATTCAAAATAAACTACTTACTAAAAGTTCAATTCAGTTACGTTTCTTAACAATGAGTCATGAGGTATATGGTTTTGGGCTTTCAATTCGTGACGGTACCCACAAAGAACACAGCGTTGTATATTGGCTTCCAGTTCAGATTCCCACTCACCTGCCAGACATCCATAACAACGCGGGCATTTACCAGTTTGATATTTGGTAGAATCAGGCCTTTTCACTATTTTCAAAATTCCCATAATCCCCCTCCTACTGTTTAATGTTTGTTTACTGTTGCTCATCAAATTTAGAGCATATGTTTAGGGTTTGTCAATGCTTATGTTTAAAAAGCTTTGACAAACATTAAACGAAAGGCTATTTTTAGTGATATGAAAACCTTCAGAATCAATCAAGTTGCAAAAATAACGGGGCTATCCAAAGAGGTCCTGCGGGTTTGGGAAAAAAGGTATCGCTTGCTTTCCCCCGAAAGGGGGCCGAACCGTTACCGTATCTATAAAGAAGAAGATATAGAGTTATTGAAGTTTTTAGTCAGTGAAATTGAACTTGGCCAATCTATTGGTGAATTGGCTTCATTAGGAAAAGATGAAATTCTTGTCCGTATGAGGGAAAGGATAAAAGAAGAATCGACTACATCACCTAGAGATCAAATTTTATTGGAGCTGGAAAATTATTTACTGCCACTGGATGCATTTTCTTTTGAAAAAAGACTGAATGATCTAGTGGTTTTGTTGCCCTTTGAAGAATTCTTTAACAGAATTCTTATCCCGTTACAGATCCGGGTAGGAGAACTTTGGTTTGAAGGAAAAATGGATATTTCCATCGAGCATTATGTTACGGCACAGGCAAAGCAAAAAATTTATGCAGCCATGAATATTATTAGTATCGAGCAAAGAGGGCCAAAAGTTATTGTTGCATGTCCTCCTTGGGAGCTTCACGAGATAGGGGCTCAAATAGTGGCCTATTTTTGCGCAACTCGAAGATGTCGCGTCATTTTTCTTGGTGCTAACCTACCGTTTCAAAACTTAACTTATTTTAGTTCTCTTACTAAACCAGATACCATCATTCTATCTTGCACTTCAGGCATCAGTGAAAGTAAAGCCAGGGTTTATTTTTCTCAACTGAACAATGAAATATCGCCTGAGTGTCCGGTTTGGGTTGGTGGACAGGGAATTAGGGGCATCGAAAAGCTTTTCGAAAAAGCAAATATTAAAATCGTTAATAACCTTAAAGATTTAGAGAAACTTTTAAATGAGTTACCACATTAGGAAGAAGTGTTGTGAATCGGGAGCTTTTGTTCTGGAAGAAACTCAAAATTTCGTATGTTCGGAGCCAAAGCCTTCATTTTTTTTAAATATCTAGAATAAATTTTAAGGTTTTGAATGCTATGCGCGGTAAGATTTAGGCTAAGCATTGCCCCAAACCTTTGAAGTGGGAAGACTGCTTATATGATAATAAGGTTTTGTGTTTTGAGTGCATCCTAAAGGCACCAAGTTTACCTTTAACTAAGAAATCAAAGGATACATGGAAAACAAAATAAAAATTGGAGTCAGTAGCTGTCTAGTAGGTGAAAAGGTTCGCTGGAACGGTGACCATAAACAGGATCGCTATGTTCGTGAAGTTCTAGCCCGATACTTTGAGTATGTTTCCATCTGCCCTGAGATGGAAGTCGGAATGGGAGTCCCTAGAGAAACAGTAGCTCTTTATGGAGATTTGGAAAAGTCACGATTGATAAGCAAGAAGACCCAAACCGACTGGACCACACCCATGCAGAAATATATTAAAAGTCGTATCAATTCACTGACGCATGAAGATATTTGTGGATACATCTTCAAAAGCAAATCTCCTTCTTGTGGTTTGGGCAGAGTACCCGTTTACTCTGAGTTTGGAAGTCACAAGGTGAAGCATGGCCCTGGCATGTTTGCCCAAGCGTTCACCCAAAAATTTCCATTGATCCCAACTGAAGACGAAGGGAGGCTGAATGATTCTAAGATTCGCGAAAACTTTATCGTCAAGGTTTTCAGTTTTTACAGGCTGCAGAATCTATTTGAAAAAGGATTTTCTTCGGGGGCTCTGGTCAAGTTCCATACCCAACATAAATTTTTACTCCTGGCACATAGCAGAAAACATTATGATTCCTTGGGACAGTTGGTTGCCAAACCGAAATCAATAAAAGCAGAAGAGCTTAAGGAAAAATATGGAAAAGTATTTATGGAAGCATTGTCTTTAAAATCCACTCCGAAAAAAAATACCGATGTACTGCTACACATGATGGGATTTCTAAAGAAAACTCTGACTAAAGGTGAGAAAGAAAATATTTTAAGTGCCATCGAAGATTATCGAAAAGAACTCCTTCCATTAATTGTCCCCGTTACTTTGATCCGCCATCAAGTTAACAAACACAATATTGAATATCTAGCCGATCAGGTTTATTTGAACCCTCATCCCAAGGAGTTGATGCTCCGGAACCATGTTTAGATTATGAAGTTAGTTTAACTGTTCGGTACGGTGAGGCGTATCATGTATTGAGTGTTATAAAATTAAATAATCATAAATAAGGAGTTTTATGAATGTTTTGGTGACAGGTGCTACGGGGTATATTGGAAGCCAACTTATACAACGGCTGAGCTTAATGCCATTTAAAATACGATGCCTAGCTAGGAATCCAGAGTGTATTAATAAAATTAAAAATACTTCCATAGAAACTTTTCAAGGGGATCTACTTTCATATAGCAGTCTTCGAGAAAGTTTTAAAGGAGTTGATATTGCCTTTTATTTAGTTCACAGCATGGATTCTAAAAATGATTTTGAACGTTTGGAATCTGAGGCTGCAAAGAATTTTGCTAAAGCGGCAGTAGAAAATAAAGTTCAAAGAATTATTTATTTAGGAGCCTTAGGATCAGAAGAAGAAGGTGCTCTATCTCCACATCTTCATAGCAGAAAAAAAGTGGGTAACATACTAAGAGCTTCAGGAATTCAGGTCATAGAGTTTCAAGCCTCTATCATCTTGGGAGCTGGAAGCCTATCTTATGAAATGATCAGGGCATTATCGGAGAAATTACTGGTTATGATAATGCCCAAATGGGTTTCTGTTAAAGCACAGCCCATTGGCATTA
>JAJDBA010000316.1 GCA_029261675.1 Nitrospinaceae bacterium | reverse complement strand
ATCGCATGTTGTAGTCCCTATGGAACCACTTTGGAGTCCTTTAATATCTTATCCAGAATTCCATTGATGAAATCGGGAGATTCCTCGGTTCCAAATCTTTTAGCTATTTCAACTGCTTCGTTGATAACCACTTTCGGAGGGGTAGTTGAATCAAACAGAAGCTCACAAATTCCAAGTCGAAGAATATTTTTATCTATCAACGCCATTCGGTCTGGAGCCCAATGAGCACTGATTTTTTTCAGCAATTCATCCACTTCTTTTTCATGCAATAAAAGTTTCTTAACCAAGGCCTGTGTAAAATTTTGAATTTCTTGACTAACATTCGCCCTCTCACAAAAAGGATTCAGCTCCGAATCTGGGCTTTCAGAATTGAATTCGGTCTGATACAAAAACTTCAATGCTAGTTCTCTGGCTGTGCGACGTGTTCCCATTTTCCCCCTTTAAAGCTTTTTATACAGTGTCGCCATTTCTATCGCAGCCAAAGCTGTTTCACGGCCTTTATTCGAAGATCCAGAACCTGAACGTGCAGCCGCCTGTTCCAGATTTTCTGTAGTCAATACACCAAATAAAACAGGCACATTAAACTCTAATCCTACCTGCCCCACTCCTCGGCTCGCTTCCGCACATATATAATCAAAATGCGAGGTCTCTCCGCGAATGACGGCCCCAAGACATACGATGGCATCAAAGTTTCCTGTGGAACACAATTTCTTAGCCGCTTGCGGTAACTCAAACGCCCCTGGGACCTTCAAAACTTTCAGGTCGTCTTCATCGGCTCCATATTGACTGAAAACATCCAGCGCACCTGTCAAAAGATTGCTGGTAATGAAATCGTTAAAACGACTGACCACAACGCCGAACCGGAGCCCTCTTGCGTTTTGATCGCCTTCAATTATATTAGCCATAGGATTTACTTGATATTCTGAAAAATATGTCCCATTTTTTCCTGCTTGGTGCGTAGATATTTGAGGTTATCTTTTTTAGCCTGTACTTCTATGGGAACCCGTTCTACCAGTTGCAGGCCATACCCTTCCAGCCCCACAATTTTTCTCGGGTTATTGGTCATGATGCGAATTTTCCCTAAACCCAGCTTACGAAGAATCTGGGCACCGATTCCATAATCCCTAAGATCGGGTTTGAATCCTAATGCCTCATTGGCCTGGACAGTATCTTTACCATCATCCTGCAACGCATAGGCTTTTAGTTTATTTACAATTCCAATACCTCTTCCTTCCTGATAAAGGTAAAGCAAGACACCTGTTCCCTCTTGTTCAATCATCTCCATAGATTTCTTTAACTGTTCGCCGCAATCACACCGATAAGAACCAAAAACATCACCTGTCAAACATTGGGAATGCACTCGAACCAGAGTAGGATCTTCATGTTTGATTTCGCCCTTTACCAAAGCAATATGAACTTGATCGTCCAACAAATTTTTAAAAGCCACGGATCGAAACTCACCGGAATGAGTTGGCATAACAGTTGAAGCAACTTCTTCGACCAGCGCCTCCTTCATCAGTCGATACTCCGCAAGATCTTTGGTCGTGATCATTTTGAGACCATGCTCTTTGATAAACTCAGTCAAATGCGGAACTCGCGCCATCGTTCCGTCGTCATTCATTATTTCGCAGATCACACCATAAGGGGTTAACCCAGCAATCCGAGCAATATCAACAGAGGCTTCGGTTTGCCCCATGCGTACCAACACGCCTCCATCCTTGGCCCTTAAAGGGAAAATATGCCCTGGCTTGACCAAATCATTTTTGGAAGTTTTCGGGTCAATCGCTACTTTGATCGTATGTGCCCGGTCGGCAGCCGAGATACCCGTGCTGATTCCATCACGCGCATCAATGGATACCGTAAAAGGTGTTTCAAAAGCTGACTGGTTATCATCCACCATCATGGAAAGCCCTAGCTCGCTGGTTCTCTCTTCGGTGAGTGTCAAACAAATCAATCCGCGTCCGAATCGAGCCATAAAGTTGATCAACTCTGGAGTGGCTTTTTCTGCAGCGACCATCAAGTCGCCTTCGTTTTCACGATCTTCATCGTCAACGATGACAATCATTTTTCCCTGCCGCACATCTTCAATGGCTTCTTCTATGGTGCTAAATTCTTTTCCCATTTATTCTTTCCCCTGCTGTCGCAGTAAATCCAAGACAGGCCCGGTAGCTTCCGGACTCATCAAGGTTGCACATGATTTATATACGTATTTACCAATCATATCACATTCGATATTTATTAAATCGCCTATTTTCCTTGTACTCAGATTGGTATGACTCCAGGTAAAAGGAATAATTGAAACATTGAATTTATCGTCTTTACAGTTAAATACCGTCAGACTGATTCCATCCAGAGCAATGGAGCCTTTTTCCATTATGTAGGGTCTAAGAGAAGCTGGGTGCGAGAACTGTAATAAAATTTCCCCTGGTTTTTCTTCGATTTTTAATACTTCTCCGACCTGATCAACATGACCACTAACAAAATGACCGCTGATTTTTGAAGAAGGCGTCAATGATCTTTCCAAATTAACCCGGTCGCCTGCCTTGGAATTTTTGAAACTGGTTTTGTCTAAAGTCTCGGTTCCTAAATCCATTCGAAATGTGGATTCGCTGAATTCAACGACAGTGAGACAAACACCGTTCACCGCAATGCTTTCCCCATCTTCCATATCTAGGAAATTAGTATCCGTCTCAATGACCGCAACTGCACTTTCCTGCCCATTAACAAATTCGCGCAGGGTTCCTACCGACTCAATTATTCCACTGAACATGGTTCGGCCTCCACCATAAGGTCTTCTCCTACTTGAATGACTTTCATATTCTTTAATTTTATTGCCTTGCTTATTTTTGTCACGCCCTTCCCTCCTATCGGACTGGGAGCTTGCTGCCCTCCAATTAGGATGGGACTGATAAACGCAAAAACCCGGTCAACGATTCCTGCCTCAAATGCACTGCTGTTGATCTCGCCTCCCCCTTCAATCAGAATCGAGTTCAAATCTTTTTGCGCCAGCAATTTCATAAGTTGTTTAAAATCGAACCCTGACTTCAGCGTTTTAACTTTTAAAACTTCTATATTTCTAGCCATCAGCAACTTTTCTCTTTTTGCAGAAAGTTCCAAGCTAGAAACATAAACAACTCTCTGTGTCTTACTATTTGCAAAAACTTTAGCTGTTAACGGAATTCTATTTCTCCGATCCAGAACGATACGTGCCGGGTGACTGACTTGTTTTTTTTTCAACCGACAGTTCAATTTCGGATTGTCTTTCAGGATTGTATTTGTTCCAACCAGAATAGCATCGTTCTGTTTTCTCAATTCATGCACAAATTCACGCGACTTTACTCCTGAAATCCACTGCGAATCTCCTGTTCTAGTGGCGATTTTTCCATCTAGTGACATGGCGGTTTTCACCGTGACAAAAGGCACACCCGCTTTCATCACCTTGACAAAAGCCTCATTCAACTTTTCACAATCATTTTTCATCATGCCTACTGAAACTTTTATGCCGGCAGCCTTTAAAAGGCGTATTCCTTTTCCTTGCACCCGTTTATTCGGGTCTTTCATTCCCGCAAACACCCGGCTCACACCCGATTGAATAATGGCATCAGTACAAGGCGGCGTTCGTCCTATATGGCAACAAGGCTCAAGGTTGACATAAAGATCCGCCCCTCTTGCTTTCTTCCCTGCTTTTCTTAAGGCAACGACTTCGGCATGCGGCCCTCCCGCACGAGGATGAAATCCTTCAGCGATAATTCGATTATTTTTGACCAACACCGCGCCCACCATAGGGTTCGGAGTCGTCTTTCCCTTACGAGCCAATTCCATAGCCCTAAGCATAAATCGATTATTTATATTTTTCTTCAAAGGAGACCGGGAGAATAAATACGAAGCCTTCTATCTCCTATCGCGTCGGAGAACATCGACCATATGTTTGCGAACACTACCGCGCTGATAAACGATTTCAATTCTACGATTGATAGCGCGAGCCTTACGGCTGTCATTAGGAACTTTGGGGCGGTATTGCGCAAAACCTTCTATAGACAATTGCGTGGGGGGGAACCCTGCTTCCACTAACTCCCGGGCCACTTCCGCTGCGCGCGCCGCCGACAACTCCCAGTTCGAGGGAAACTGTTCTGTTTTGATGGGTGCATTATCCGTATGACCTTCGATTTTCACGTCATAATTGAACTGCTGCAACAAATCGAAAACCTGTTTGATTATATTGTTTCCCGCAGCGGTCATGCGAGATTTACCTGCCGGAAACAAAACGGTATCAGAAAGAGTAATAATGGCACCTCTTTCATCAGAGGAAACATCGACCTGCCCTGCCAGTTTATTTTTGAATACAAACTCTTCAACTTCCGAGGCGATTTCTTCAACTTCCTTCGCAACCATGGCACCCACTTCATCTACAGCATGAATGGTGGTTTCATCCAGAACTTTTTCTTTGATTACATCGAGACCTTCGCGAATACCAATTTCGGGGATGTCTTCCTGACCCAGAGCGTCGCGTAGAGAAGATTTGATCTGTTTCCATTTATTTTCTTCTATGGAACCCATCGCAAATAGAAGAATAAAAAACACCATTAGAAGAGTTACCAGGTCGGCAAAAGTCATAACCCAAGCCGGAGACCCTTCGGGACACTCGTGTTCCTCCTCCTCTTCCTCTTCTTCTGCTTTTTTCTTTTCTTTTTTAGCTTCTTTTTCTGCCATGGCTAATTATTTCTTCTTCGCAGGTTTCTTATCTTTACCGTCCCCCTTCTTCTCTTTTTTACCATGATAAGTGTCGAGGTAGTTTTCTAGAACATCCTGCATAAATCTTGGGTTAACCCCTTTTCGAATGTAACCAATACCTTCCAGTATAAGCGTCATTTCAAGAGATTCAGTAGCACTTCTACGCTTAAGCTTTACGGTCATAGGAATAAATATCAAGTTGGCCACCACCGCGCCGTAAAATGTGGTGATCAACGCGATAGCCATTTTAGGGCCTACGGAACTAACATCAGACAAATCTGAAAGCATCTGAATCAGACCGATCAGGGTACCTACCATTCCAAAAGCCGGTGCAAACGCACCCATCTTGTTAAAAATTTCCCAGCCGTCTTTGTGGGCATTCTGCAACTGCTTAGCTTCTCTTTTTAGAAGTGCATTTACGGTAGCTTCGTCTTTACCATCTACCGTCATTTCCAATCCTTTTTTAAGGAAGTCATTGTCGACTTCTTTGAGTTTCGACTCAATAGCCAACACTCCACCCTTCCTGGCGACATTACATATTCCCACCATACTTTCGATCAATAGATATTGATCTGATTTTTTCACCATGAAAACTCGCAGGAACAAGCCCATCACTTTCATTACTTCATTGATGGGGAAAGCAATCAGGGTTGC
>JAJDBA010000315.1 GCA_029261675.1 Nitrospinaceae bacterium | reverse complement strand
CACACAAATAGACACACACAAACTCACCTCCCACTCTAACCCCTTCAGAATTGATCCTCAATCCAATTATAAAATAAAAGAAAATAGGAAAGTAATAAAACTAACGAGAGATAATAAAACTTAAAAATCCCTTACGGATGTGATTCTGGTGAGGATATAAAAAGTTACGATGTTTTGATAAGTGGAATGGAGATTTGGAATGTGCTTCCGGTTCCCGGAATGCTCTCAACGGATAGCTGACCACCATGCGCCAAGGCCGTATGCTTGACAATCGATAATCCCAAACCGGTACCGCCGAGTTGCCTTGACCTTGCTTTATCAACACGATAAAAACGTTCGAAAATACGGTGCTGCTCCAGCGGTTCAATTCCAATCCCTGTATCCCGAACGTTGATCACTGCATTCTCTCCGTCTATCTGAAGATGGACCGTTACGGCTCCCTTTTCTGAATTATATTTAATGGCATTATCAAGCAGGTTATTGACTGATTGAAAAAGCGCTTCCCTGTCCCCTAGAACCTCAACAGGTTCGTCAGGAACATGACTTTTAATAATTATATTTTTGTCCTCGCTGACTGGAAGAAGCACTTGCATTGAAGCGGTGACAACTTCACGCAAATCTAGAGGTGCCCTTATCAAGTCAAGCCCGACTGACTCAAGACGGGAAAGAGCTAGAAGATCGGTTACGATAGTGGAAAGGCGAAGAGTTTGGTTCATAGTTTTGGTCAGAAATATGCGATGATTCTCTGGAGATATTCCTTCATCATCAATCAATGTTTCTACCAAACCACGAATAGCAGTAATAGGAGTTTTGAGCTCATGGGAAACATTGGCAACGAAGTCTCGACGGATGGTTTCCAACCGCTCTAATTCTGAGACATCATATAAAATTGCCACAGCCCCTACCAGTTCCCCCCCCGCATCACGAAACGGTGAAGCATGAACTTCGACAATTTGATCTGTTGAGCTCGCAACAATTTTCAATTTCCGTCTAATTTCTGTTTCTTCATTCAATGCCACAGAAAAAACCTGGCATAACTCTTGGGAGTGGGTTGCTTCCCAAATTCGACGATGAACATCTTCCTGGGATGAAATACCAAGTATCCTTGCCGCAGCTTCGTTTAAGTGAATGATGGTCTCGCTTTTATCTACAGCTACAACGCCTTCCACCATTCCAGACAAAATTGCCAGCAATTTATTGTTGTCTAAGGCAATGGTTTCTAAGCGTTCGTGAGAGCTCCGCGCCATCTTATTGAGTGCCTTGGCGAGTGAGCCAATTTCATCTTTTCGATCAATAGAAACGCGCTGATTGTAGTTTCCACCAGACATGGACTCCGCAATTGCAGTCATAGCCGTCAGAGGTTTGGCAAAACCTCTGGCAACGATGAATCCCAAAATTAAGGCCACCAAAATGGACATCGCCATACTAAAAAAAACAGTTGTGCGAACATGGGAAAGCCGGTCATCAATTACTGAAAGAGGAAGAGATGTCCTCACATACCCCTGAAAAACACCTTCTTTCTCTACCGGGAGGGCGTAATACATCATTTCCTTATCAACCGTGTTGCTAAAGCGAGTGGTTATGCCATGACCGTGAGAACGCGCAGCGAGAATTTCAGGACGATTGGCGTGGTTATCCATCGTCGTCGGGTCCTCTTCCGAATCGGCAACAACCGTTCCATCTGGATTAATTATTGTGAACCGGGTATTTGTATTAAGGCCTAAAGTCTGAATACGTTTCTGAATTTTGGTGTCAGAAGAAAATGATTCTAGCGCCACAGCACGTAGAAGGGTTGCACGCACATCCAGAGACTGTTCAATTTCTACCAGAGTTTCATCTTCTACTTGTCTGGATACAAGAATTCCCACGATAACTGTGGAGAGCAAAATTAGAACCACATATCCGGAAAATAGCTTCCATAGGATTCGAGAACGAAGCATCCTCTAATCTTCCTCATCTTTGAATCGATAACCAACCCGGTGGATTGTTTCAATCAAATCTCGATGCTTGTCCAGTTTTTTTCGGATGGCTCGAATATGAACATCTATATTTCGATCGATGATAAAGGCATCATCAGAAGACACATGGCTCAACAAATCTTCTCGCGTGAATACGCGACCTGGATGTGAAGCGAAAAAGTGCAAGAGCCTAAACTCCATGGCGGTCAAGGTAATCTTCTCCCCATCCAATCGTACTTCATGGCGGTTTACATCTATAACCAGTCCGTCTCGCGATATTTGATCCAACGCGTTATCATCTTTCAACGTGCCGCGACGCAAAACCGACTTGATTCGTGCCATGAGTTCTCTAGGACTGAACGGCTTGATCACATAATCATCTGCACCCATACCAAGACCCAGCACAATATCGCTTTCTTCACCTTTCGCTGTCACCATGATGATGGAAACATAATGCGTAACAGAGTCGGCTTTTAATTTTCGACAGACTTCAATGCCATCCAAGCCAGGAAGCATCAAATCCAGAAGAACGAGGTCAGGAACTTCTTTTTTTACCAGTTGCAGTCCTTCTTCGCCGTCCAAAGCGGAACATACTTCAAAACCCTCTTTAGACAGATTGTATTCGATAATTTCAAGAATATCGGGTTCGTCTTCAATAACTACTATTTTTGTTTTCTTCATCGCCTATAATTCCAGAATATTATTACGGAATACTTTACGATTTTATTGTAAAGATAATATAAAGACCCGCTAGCACGGGAGGAAATAGGGCTATTCTGTTATTGAGAAACACTCAGCTTCTAGACTTGGGGTTCTAATTGCCTTCAACTCGGGCTTGAGCCCCTACTAACAAGGTAGGATAAACAGATAAGCCAGCCATAACTATAGCCTGCCCCCTCACAAAAACAGAATCCATTTATTGCTTCCCACGCTGGGGCGGGGCAGGAAAATACTAAAGCTCTAAAGCATCATATCGCCGCTTAGGAACCAACCTCTCACCTAAGGCGGTTAACCGCTAGCAGCCGAGGCTTTTGACTGCGTCTTCGATGGACATTGCGACACAGCTAAAGATAGGAGTATCTTCTTTGACATATCGACTGCCTTCTGTTTCGCGTAATTCCTGCACAAGATCGAGAAAGTCATCTGGCGAATCCGTTTCGAAAGCGACCACAAACTCGTAATCATCGATACCAAAGCAGTAAGTCGTGTTCAATTTAACGGAAGGATATTTGTTACCAACATAAATATGCTCATCCATGATTCCCTGACGGGTAAACTGTGTCAGCAAATACCACTCGCGGGTTTTTACGAAAGGATAGATGAAAAGATATTTAGCCTTACCCGGGATGATATGAGTGCGGTCTTCTTCATGTTCCGGGTTGATGAAATCCATATACATGGATCGTTTCGTCATAGAAAGATAGGAGTGTGAGACATCTAGGTATTTGCCAAGCCCGGTTTGCAACAACCGAGTAGTCATAGCCTGAAACTCTTCCATGCTGTAACAAATTCTCCAAGTCATAATATCTGTATCACCACGCAGACCAACCATGGAGTAACAGAGAAGGATCATATCTGTTGAGTTGTCATACTCTTCTAGAATATCGATAAACTCTCTCGTCCCTTTATCTCGCTCATCCTTAGGAAGACGACGGAATGCCGGATCAAGTTTATAAAATGTAAAACTGACATATTGACGACGTGTGGGAGGCTCTCCATTATTCGCTGCCTGCTCTGCTGCTTTTTTCTTCTTAACAGCTTCCATAGCCTCGCCTTCTCGTTCCTGACGTGCGCGGGAAACAACATTATCATCGATCACTTCTATGCTCTTATCTTTGGCATATTGTTCGATTCCCCGGACAACACTTTTTCGGACGAAAAACGGTACGTTCTTCATACGGGTTTGGGCCTCATCGGTCCATTCCAATTGAAGCTCAGGCATGAAATCTTCCAACTCTTTGTCGTCAATACTCATAATAAAATCTCAAATAGAAAGGTTTTCAGAAAAGGCTATTATAAACAAATCCATTTAAAAATCAAAGCCTTTGCTGTTAATATATAGTAAGTGAATAGCAAAACTTTATAAAACCCAGGCTGGCTAGAGTCTAACACCATTGCCCCAATCTCAAGCCGCCCCAAATGAATCAAAATAAAAATTAATCATTTGTTTTCAAATACTTAAATATATTCCCCAAGAATATAGATCACTCCCCTATAACGAGCTAATTATCCGATGCCAACACAAACAAGGCAAATAACCCCTGCAACACCAATGAATACGATTAGAATATTGAGCGTCTCCTTTTTTCTACTGTTACTCCCAACGACTTTACTCGCAGAAGGAATTACCCAAGAGCAAGGTAAGGCCATTCTCGAGGAATTGAAGGCCATAAAGAAAGAGCTTCGCGAGATCAGGAAAAACGGTCTTGCCTCAAAAGCCAAACCGAAAGGAAGACCCACAACAGCACAAAACGTGGCAACTCTGGGCAGTCCGATTCTGGGAGACTTGAAAGCCCCGCTCACGTTAATTGAGTTCACCGACTACGAATGTCCGTTTTGCAAAAGGTTTTACAAAAACGCCATGCAAAAACTGAAAAAAGAATATATCGATACCGGTAAATTACGACTCGTCGTTCGCGACTTTCCCCTGCCCTTTCATAAAAATGCACGACCAGCAGCCAACGCAGCCCATTGTGCTGGAGAGCAAGACAAGTTTTGGCCCATGCACGATGCCCTTTATGAAGGCAATAAAATGAATGCTGAAGATATTAAAAATCACGCCACTAAAATCGGGCTGAAGCTCTCTCCCTTCCAATCTTGCCTCGACTCAAAACGCTACAAAAAACATATCGATAACGATATTAAAGAAGCTCAAATAGCGGGCATACGAGGCACCCCTGCCTTCATACTCGGCAAGACAACCGATAATCTGGTCAGCGGCGAGTTCATCAGCGGCACTCGTGATTTCAACTTCTATAAATCCCGTATTGATAAATTATTGGAATAAAACTTTAGTCCCCGTGATCTATTAACCGTACCCCACAAAGCATGGCCCGAGGGCCAAGGCATCTGGAGGTTATAGATGTAGATCAGGCTTCAACCAATCACCTAATAAAGCGAATAATTTAACGCCTGAAACACTCTCGCCAAACCCAGATCGAATAGGCCTAACCCTACCTTGGTATCCTTGGGTCAATGCCTTATCCCTTCCTACTCGCTTCCTAAGTTTTGATTGCAGAAATGTGGCAGATTTAACATTTGGGAACTAAATTACTATTGAGGGCGGCAACGGTACAAACCCGCTCAGATATCTGGGGTACAGTGCCAGCAGAGCACCAGGTAGAAGCTGGTAAGGGGTTTGAGCCCTTGCTTCCCTCACTAACACAGCCTGGGGGCCAGGGCATCTGAGTCTCCCTGGGTGTGAGGCGGGCTAAAAAAGTTAGATTGACTGAAACCATCTCCTTCTCCTATAAGGGAGAGCCGCCCTGACCGCATCCGACAAACTCAGATCGAACATGCCCAAAACGGACATACCTTGGTTTCCCCGGGTTTGTTTTTTCATCAGCGGAATATGTTTTACTAGAAGATGAGTCTTAGGTGGGAGCAACAAAATAAACTAATAAAACTTTTCGAAAAAAGATACTATTAGGTACCTGCACTAGCTTGGTTTTTCTCAATCAATTCTTCACTACTGACATCCTTTTTAACGGGTATGACAACAGCCCCGCCTTTGAGAATATCGAAAGTTTCCATTTTTTTTAATAAATACTGATTCTGCTCTTCCAACGCTATGGCAATTTTGAGAAGTAACTCACGTTCGCGGATAAGGGATGCGGCTTCGGGTGGCTTTATTTCGTAGGGCAAACCAACCGGCCTTGCCTGAATTTCCTCTAATCTAGCTTTAATGTCTTTTGAGTTATTCATCGCCTAATATTTTAGTAAAAAATATTAGGCCTGTCTAATTTTAATTAAATTTTATCACCAATAGGATAACATTGTTCCATTACAGCGCAAGCTCTCAAACCAACACAATAAGCTTTCTATGACACCATTACCGATCAAGAAGGTTGGAGGCCTACTTCGAAAAACCAAATCAATATCTTAATAAATATCGGAAATACAATGTTTTCGATTTAGAGCGAGGCTAGCCCAAAAGCAACTAATCTATCTTTCAATTACTAATCCACACCATCAATAAATATTTCAACAAAGGATTTTATTTTCCCTATAATCCGCTCTGAAATCGAGGCGCGTTCTCTAAGGCTGGGACGCTTACTCATAATACCAATGACCTCATCGCGCATCGGTGTTTTTTCAGTGAATAAATAATTACCTATAACTTTTTGCAATCCCTCAAGATCAAGCCCTTCGGTTTGACTGAGTTCTTCCACTGCCCTTTGCTTTTCCTCGCTCCAATAGGATTCAAACTCCTGATTGATGTCCCCCCCCTTGGGTATTTGAGGAAAATTATTAGCTATAAATTTTTCAATCAATTCCTTTTTACTTCTAAGCTGCGCCTCCGTATCAAGGATTGCTAAAATAGCTCCATGTTGTTTTTGGCGATCCTCGGGCTTGGCATTTTGCAGGTTTGCCAGCAATGAAATGATATAGCTCACATTCACCGTATCCCGGCGAATCAACTCCAGCTCAAAATCAATATCATCAAGAATGGAAACTTTCTCTTTTTCATGGTTACTCTTAACTTTGTCATAGAGATCCAGGTACTTGCTTTTGAAATCAGAAAAGAGCTGTTCATCCATGGGTAAATCATCAAAAGTAAATTCGGTAAAACAATCCAACACGTTTTTAATACGCATGATTTCCCGGAAGGCTTGAATAAACCGAGCTTCCTCTTCTTCTGTGAGTAGCTCGTCCACACTCGCAATAGTAGGCGTGATGGCGTACAAATTATCAACGGCCTCGGCAAACCGCTTCGTATAGTCTTCATACGGCGACAAAATAATATCTTCCATTGCGTCCTTATTGGCAAACAACTCGATCGCCTTATCCGTCGCCGGTTTTAAGTTGCGAAAACACACCACATTCCCCTGAGACTTTTTTTGCCCCATAATTCGGTTGGTACGCGAATAGGCTTGAATCAATCCGTGATATTTGAGGTTCTTGTCGACATAAATTGTATTCAGAACTTTGCTATCGAATCCCGTTAAAAACATATTCACGACCAACAAAATATCAATCTGGCGTTTTTTTACGCGCTTGCCGATGTCTTTGTAATAGCCATAGAACTTATCGGTTGAATAGTTTGTATCAAACATTTTATTGTAGTCATTGATATATTCATCCAGCTTGTCACGGCTATGTTTATTGACAGGCCTGTTGCTAGCATCATCAACAGGCAGATCTGTTTCAATGAATCCATTCGCGTCTTCATCCTCTTCATTGGCAGAGTAAGAGAAAATGGTTCCAATCTTCAGATTAGGCTTCTTCTTTTTAAGTAACTCATAATAGGCCATGAGTGTTTTGACGTTGGAAACACAGAAAATCGCATTGAACTCTTTGGAGTGAGTTTTACGATTGTGGTTGGCGATAATATAATCCGCGATATTTTCGAGCCTCTCCGGGGCTTCCATCACTTCAGCCGTGTCGATGGCCTCCACTTCAATATCAGCAATGCCCTCTTTTTGCTTTATCGTGCGAATATACTCAATGGAAAACTTCAGCACATTCTCATCGCGAATCGCATCGGTGATGACATATTTATGCAGGCACTCCCCAAACAAATCTTTGGTCGTCCGTTTACCCAGAGCATTCTTAGCCGCATTGTCGGCAAAGATAGGCGTTCCCGTGAATCCGAACATTTGCACATTGTCGAAGAAATTCTTGATGCGGTTATGCGTTTCGCCGAACTGACTGCGGTGACATTCATCAAATATGAACACCATGCACTTATCCTTTAAATCCTCCATACTCGCGAGATATTTTTCTTTAATGATAGCCGTATTGAGTTTTTGCAAGGTGGTGACAATCAAAGGCGTGTCATTGCCAAACTGCTCGACGAGCTTTTTAGTATTGTTCGTCGCATCCACACTGCCTTCGGAAAAACTGTTGAACTCCTTGATGGTTTGAAAATCAAGGTCTTTCCGATCCACCACAAACACCACCTTATGCACCTGAGGCGATTGAGTGAGTATCTGCGCGGTTTTAAAAGAAGTGAGCGTCTTGCCCGACCCGGTCGTGTGCCAGATATAGCCCTGCTTTTCGGTATTGATCACCTGCTCAACAATCGCTTCCACAGCGTAATACTGGTAAGGACGCAACACCATCAACATGCTTTCACTCTCATTCAACACAACATATTTGGTGATCATTTTAGAAAGCTGGCATTTCTCTAAAAATGCCTTGGCAAACTCACTGAGCTGGGTGATTTTCTTATTCTCTTTATCAGCCCAGAAAAAAGTCTGTTTGAAATCGCGTTTATTGACCGAGTTATTCGCGTAATATTTGGTGTTCACCCCGTTGCTGATGACAAACAACTGAATATAACCAAACAAACCGTAGCCAGCAGAAAACGAATGACGGTGATATCGGTTTGTCTGGTTAAACGCCTCTTTCATTTCCAGGCCACGGCGTTTGAGTTCGATCTGCACCAAGGGCAAACCATTCACCAGCAACGTCACATCATAGCGGTTGGTGTACTTCCCTGTCATGGTGACCTGATGCGTCACCTGATACTGGTTTTTGCACCACTGAATTTTGTTAATGAGTTCCACAAAACCCACTTCCCCGTCATCCTTGATATAGTCCATCCGATCCCGCAAGATTTTGGCCTTATCAAAGATATTGCCTTTGGCAAGCTTATTGAGAATCTGGCGGAACTCGGCATCAGAGAGAAGTTTCTTATTATGTTTTTCGAGTTGTTTTTTAAGGTTGGCTAAAAGTGCGGTTTCATTATCTATACGCACCTTTTCATAGCCCAGGGTTTGCAGTTGAGCGATGAGATTATTTTCCAACTCCAGCTCAGACTGGACTTTTTTGTCGGAACTTACTTTTTGATAAAAAGAAACACCCACGCGTTGAATATGGTCGATGATATCCTGATTTTGCAAAGAGGCGTAAACCGACAAATCAAACTGGTAGGGAAGAAGCAAATCATCAAGCGCGTTGCTCACCCGATTCAAGACTTTCAGATCAAGAGGGTCGCCTTTCAAGGTCAGGTCAATATCAGATCCTTCTTTATAAGTTCCCATAGCGCGTGAGCCATATAAAAGACAGGATTCTATTTGCGGGAAGCTTTCAAATACTTTGAGGATTTTTTGAATGTCTGTGGAACTCAAGCCGGAGTTCATAGCTCTTCCAGTTTTTTCTCTAACGCAACAAAGGCGGGGTAGTAATCGTAAATGATGCTTTGGGTAATTTCTTCAGTCACATCTTCGTTGTAGGTGTGCGAGGTGAGGTTACGGCTTTTAATCATATGCATCCAGACCTCGCCCTTCTCGACAAGCCCGAGCTTGAACGCCTCGCGTGCGGCATCTTTGGAGCCATAAATTTCAGCATTTCCCTTTTGTTTTAAAAAGTCGCTCAACGTTTTCCAGGCCAGCTCATGCGTGTATTCAAAGGCTTGAATCAGTCCCTGCTTTTCCAGATCGTTCAACTCCTCCACCTCCATGAACCTGGAAAGCTGTGCTAAGGCGCGCTTGTAATTTGAAAACCGTTGCTTCCATCTAATGTCTTGGTCTGTCATTTTGACGATCCACGTTATTCATAGAACTATTATACAAACATCTGCTGTAGCAGACCTTTTTTAAAAGCTTGCGCCTGACTCAATTCATTTGCGACCAGATCGATTTTAGCATCAAGACTTGAAAGAAAATCAGCAATTTTTTGTTGTTCGTTTGGGTGGGGATAACCACAATTGATTGTCATCATATCAGATTTGTTCAACTTAGCTCGGCTACTTCCATTTATGTACTTTCTAATATCTTTATGCACCAAAGATTGAAAAAGAAACTCATGAATACAAACATCTAATTTTGCTCTCAAAATATGAGCATGATTATTTACCCAACATTTTCCTACTATATTTTGTGCTATAGGACGATTAGCGAATTCGTCAAAATTCCCTCCATCCTCAGCAAGCAATACAATAGGTTCGTCAAAAATGTATCTATTTATACTATCAAGTTGACCATTAGCTCCATAGTAAGGAAAACACCCCTGTATTGAAGCTCTTTCAGTTGAGTTTAAAGGTTTTCTTTTATTATCTAAACAGTCAGCGACTTCTTCAATCCTCTTCTGCTCCCAATCGGGGAAGGGGTTGCCGTTATCATCTTTGAAGCGGAATTCCTGGCTGAATATTTTTTGCATCATGCCTTTTTTATATTGCTCTAAAAGCTCTTTTTTTCGTGTGAGCCGCTCAATCTTCTCATCCACCGACGATAAAAATGATGCTATCTTTTGTTGTTCTGAGAGAGAGGGGAATGGAATAGTTAGTTTTCGACAATCAACTAGGCTTACATTAGCTTGGTTGCCAGTTCCTCCAATTGCCAAAGAGTGAAATTGTTTTTGGAATTTATGGGTTTTGGTGACCGCACTCAAATAAACGGCAACAGACACATCTTTTTTCACCCTTAACAAACCTACCCGTTGATTTAAATACAAACCTATTGGTTCTAAAACCAAAACGGTATAACCAAAATCACGTTTACCAACCGTACCAGTAAGGGAAATTAAAATATCATTGTTTTCTATACAGAATCTTTTTTCGGAAGGTCCGATTTTATCCAGATATGAGGTATTTCTATTTAGGTTTAAGGTTCCTCCATACAAATTACTCATCTTGACAAGTTGGAAAGAGGTCTTTTGGGAAGTCATTATAGAACTTGAAAAAGCAAAACCACCAATTAAGTCGGCAATATTTTCTAATCTAGTTTTTTCTAAATTCGCCCTAAACTCAGGGAAGCGCAAGACGGGCACGTTTTCTTGTATGGCTTCGGTCACGGTTTCTCCACCTTAAACGGTGGTGAGATACCCAACTCTTTACAAAAACTAGCAATGATTTCATCGGTTTTCTGCATTTCTTCTTCGAGGGATTGCAGTTCTTTGGCGACCGCTTCAATATCCACCGGCTCTTCTTCTTCAAAGGTGTCGACATAGCGTGGGATGTTGAGGTTGTAGTCGTTCTCTTTCACCTCATCGAGCTTTGCGACGTGGGCATATTTTTCTACCGTCTCTCGATTTTTATAGGTCTCGATAATTTTATCCACATGCGCGTCGGTGAGGGCGTTCTGGTTGCCGACTTTCTCGAACTCGGCACTGGCATCGATGAAATAGATATTCTCGTCATGCACCCGGCATTTTTTAAACACCAGAATACAGGCGGGGATCGATGTGCCATAAAACAGATTCGCAGGCAAACCTATCACCGCATCGAGATAGTTTTGTTGTTCGATCATGTATTTGCGTATCTCGCCTTCAGCCGCGCCTCGAAACAGCACTCCATGCGGTAAGACAATCGCCATGGTGCCGCTTTCGTTGAGTTGATAAATCATATGCTGCACAAAAGCAAAATCGGCTTTGGTGGCGGGGGCGATTCTGCCATATTGGCTGAATCGGTCATCGGTTTCATTGAGCGGATTGTCTTTGCCCTTCCACTTGGCAGAAAACGGCGGATTGGCTACCACGGCATCAAATCGCTCTTCCAAATGTTGCGGATGCTCCAACGTGTCTTCTTGCTTGATATCAAACCGGGAATAATGCACGTCATGCAGAATCATGTTCATACGCGCCAGGTTATAAGTAGTGCGGTTCAGCTCTTGCCCGAAAAACTCGGCAACCTCGGCTTCTCTTTGAATGCGCAGCAGCAGCGAACCCGATCCACAAGCAGGGTCGTAAGCCGATTTCAGGCGTTTCTTATCTAACGTAACTATTTTCGAAAGGATCTTAGAAACCTGTTGCGGGGTATAGAACTCCCCTGCTTTCTTACCTGCACCGGAAGCGAATTGCCCGATGAGGTATTCATAGGCGTCTCCCAACACATCGGAGTTGGAATCTCCCAATTTAAAATCGATTGCATTCAAATGCGAGAGCACTCGGGATATAAGACTATTACGCGCCTCAACACTGCGCCCGAGTTTGCTGCTGTTTAAATCCAGATCTTCAAATAGCTGGTTGAAATCGTCTTCACTATCGGTGCCCATGGTGCTTTTTTCAATGGAATTCAGAATGGATTGCAAGTCTTCGAGAATGAAATTGCTTTCCTTCTCTATATTGGCATTGCCTTTTTCGGTGATGGCGGTGAACAGCTCCTCCGGTCTCAGAAAATAACCGAGCTTGATGAGAGACTCTTCTTTGATGGCTG
>JAJDBA010000314.1 GCA_029261675.1 Nitrospinaceae bacterium | reverse complement strand
TTAGCAGATTGTGATGGGGTTCTTGTTCCTGGAGGGTTTGGAGATCGTGGAATTGAGGGAAAGATCAATGCTGTTCAATATGCACGTGAAAACAAGGTTCCTTATTTTGGTATCTGCCTGGGAATGCATTGCGCGGCCATTGAGTTTGCGCGCCATGTAGCAAATTTGAAAAATGCTAACAGTTCAGAATTCTCAACAACATCTCCTTATCTGGTTATTGACCTTCTGCCAGATCAAAATGCAGATGGAGATATGGGCGGGACAATGCGACTCGGGGAATATCCATGTCAATTAAGAAAAAAATCCAATGCTTACAATGCATATGGAAAACGAGAAATAGAGGAAAGGCATCGCCATCGTTATGAGTTTAATAACATGTACCGCATCCAAATGGAGGAAGCTGGACTCAAGATCAGCGGTTTATCTCCTAATGGTAATCTCGTGGAAATTATTGAATTGGAAGATCATCCCTGGTTTCTGGCGGGTCAATTTCATCCAGAGTTTAAATCTTCGCCGATGAGTCCCCATCCGTTATTTCGGGATTTCATTTCAGCGTCCTTGAAGTTTCAAAAAAGTAGTCATAAATAAAGCTCATTCAGCAGGCATTTTATAACGCTTTTTATATGCCGTGATCCTCTTTAAGGTCTGGTCTTTAGTATCCCACTTATTGACTCTTAACCAGTCAATAGCCAGTTTTTCTGCGATTATTTTCCCAACCTCTTGATCCTCCCAGTAACCTGCATGGCTGGCCGGGGTGCCTCCTGAAAAAAATGATCCAACCGAGACATTGAGGTCTGCAGTCACCACTTTTTTGCAATGATTGTTTACAGGACGAATGGGATAGCCAACAATATCATCTTCATCAAATAGATTGACCCATATACCCTTAGGGTCTTTTACTTTTTGCGGCTTGAAATTTGTGAATGATTTATTGTTATGGTTGAAAAACCGGTTAGCGTACAAAGCAATCGGGCTGCCCATTGTAAAAAAATTGGAGAACACGAGCTCGTGCTCTTGTTCCAAGGTCTTCCTTTTATCATAAAAGTAATCCGATAGAACCACGGTTCCCAGGCTATGAGAGACAACGGTTAGAAGGGTTTTCTGACCCGGTCGTGTGGTGCTTGAAAGTTCTTTTATTTGGCCTTCGATTCGTGTTTGAATTGCTGAGTATTGTGAATCTGTATCCGATCCTTTGAAATAAGAAATGGCATCGCCGAGGTAGTCAGCAAAGAATTTCCGTGCTTTAATCCAGTCGACATCGGTGTCTGGATCATTGAACATATTCTTTTTAAGAATATCTTCGCCTTTCTGAGTGATATCTGCCCAAAGCCCCTCTTGAAAGATTAAGGCTCCTGCTTGGTTGGGCCTATTTCCTTCTCCCATATGGTCGAGAGCTTTTTCGAAATTAGACATTAGGTTTTCTTGCATGATCTTGCTGAAGCCTTTTTCCTGATCACCTATACCATGAACAATATAAACCGCTAAACGCGTATCCATGAAATGGTCTCCTTTTATAAGAAACTCAAATGTTTTTGTAATCCAGAGATATCTCTTTTTCCAGCAGGATTTTTCTTATCGCATTCTGTTATGAGTTTAGTATTGCTAAGTTTGGCAGAACTTATCCCAAATTCTTTTATTAGCTTGTTTTTGAAATAATCGATTTGGTCAGTCGGAAGGATACTTTTTGTCTTATCAATTATGTCATCTGCTTTGACGGCATCACAGAGAACATTTAAAGACTCACGTATAGCTTCGTCGCGAGTTGCTGTTCCTTTTGTGTTAGTGTTAATTTTCACTATTTGTTTTTGAAGGTTGTCAAAAACTTTGAGTTGCTTGATATTTAATGTCAAGGTTTGCATATTTGCTACAAAGTCATCGACTGATTTTTGAGTTATTTTTTGGTTGGCGGCTTGGAATTCAAGGTATTTTTGACCTGCATCCAATTTGAATGATGGTTTGTTCTTATCTATTTTAAATGTTAACCAAGTTTCCTTCTTATAAACAACGCATTTATCAAAAGTTAAGTTTTTGACGTCATTTGTATCTTGGCAATAGTTTAACTGCCCAGTTCTCTTATCAATAATTAAATGTTCCCATGGAGCGGTTTCGTGTCTTTCTTCCATTCTAACCATTGCATAGTAGCCAGGTATTAGTGGTTGTTTGGTAAGGTCTATATGTCCTCCTGGTGCGTCAAATTCTGTCTGGTACTGTAGCTCGGTGTCATTACTTGGACCGCTGAGAAGGGTACCTCCAATTGAATTGAGTATCCCCAAAGCTGGGGCCGCTGGAGGGTATGCGACCGCTCCTGCACTCGATAGGGACTTTAGCATACCTTTAGTTTTAGAATCCTCATCTTCGTCTAAGTCTAAAACCCATAAGCGAAGGTAAAAGGGATTTCCTTCATATTTTTTAGGACCATATAGAGGCATGTTTGAAAAATTTAACATCTGACCAGATTCTCGAACATCCTCATTGTAGTAAATGACTCTTCCTTTATTTTTTGCAGAATTATCATGGGTAACAGAATTTGATCCGTTCCGTTCAAAAGCATTAGCGATGACTACAATTTCACCCCTGGTTTTATGCCAACCACCTTGGCACGAAGAACTATTCTTTTGAAATTGGGCGGGTATCCAAGTAATAACCTCTGAAAAACTACCTTCATGAAAATCACAAATGAAAGCTTGCAACATTTGGATAGATAGAGATTCATTTGTCTGGATAGGTTTTTCAGTAGAATCATCAGAGTAAAAATATCTGGTCTCGAAAACTCCTTTGTCTGTTTTATCTGGAATCCCATTCTTATGTGAAGCGGAAACTTCTGGGGGCGATACGCGAAAGTCTACCGATCCTTCGTTTAAATGAGTACAACCTGAGAAGAAAATTAAGGTGGTAATTAAGAAAAGCTTAAATGTGTTGTTTAGCTGGGGTATGTGTTTCCAAGACTTATTTGGCATTTTTATCTTTTCTCCAAAACAGGTGTTCGATATGAAATATTTAATTTTATAACTAATTTAAGAAGCTAACTCTGGTGATTTGTAAATAAAAATTGATGTATGCTTTTCTCTAAGGTGTACTTATTTGCGTTATTATTTCTCTATCCCCAAATATATTATTTTGCCGAATAAAAAAATGGAACGTCTAGGTTATTTTTTCCGCTCACCAGGACAGTTTCTATTTTTACGTGATTTGGAATTTTTTAGACTATATTTTTGGATTTCGGATAATGCAAGAAAAAAAATAGCGATATTTTAAGGTTTTTTGGCTGGTATGATCTTTAGGCTGTAAAAACAATTGGATAGCCAAATAATTTTATCCGTGGGGTGGGGTGGCTTTTTAGGCTAAGCCATAGCTCGGATGACGTCGCTTTTACCGATGATGCCAACGAGTTTGCCATCATCCAAAACGGGGAGGGTGTGAATATCCTTTTCTGCCATTAGTGTGGTGATTTCATTGATATCCGTTTTGAGATTTATAGATATAGCATGTTTGTGATAGATATCTTCTACGGTGGTTCCGGTTAATTTTTTCACATCAGATTCAAATTTCTTTTCGCTTTCCAGAAACAGTACCGCATCGAACAAAGCGATGACAGTTGGAATATGTAGATTCTTATTCTGCTCGATCAAATCCCCTTGAGTGACTACACCAATTACGTTGTCTTCGTCATCAACCACGGGGATACCGTTGAATCGATTTTCAATGAAAAGTTTTGACAATTCCTTAATGGACAAACTTTTATTTACGGTCACTACTTTTCGGGTCATTATCTCTTCTGCGATTTTCATTGAAAATCTCCAATCTTAATAATTTGTTTCAAATGGGGGTTATTTTTTTGTGGTCGATTCTTTTCTTAATTCAGCTATTACATCGAGCGATGCCGGTTTAGCGGTGGTCTTTTTTAAAGGAATTTTCGGCTTAGCACTCTTTTTGAAGATGCCTCTTGAAAGTTCGTATAGGGTTATAAATAGATCGGTTATTTTATCTAGCGCTTGAAAGGGTTTCTCCTTCTGCATTTTATAACTGGAATAGATCACCAAGATCAGCAGAATAAAATTGGGAATCCACACTGATGTGTAAGCATGTATTTCACCAATACGACCCAGATTCTGTGTCATTATCAAGGCGATATAGTAGAGCAAAATAACCAATACGGTTAATCCAAAACTTCCTGATTTTCCAGATCGACTGGATTTGACGCCTAGCGGTGCACCAAAAAATGCAAACAGCAAACAGGTGAAGGGGAGGGAAAACTTTTTGCTGATTTCGACCTCAGCACCAGATGTAGGGAGTCCCTTTTTTTTAAGATCCTGTATTCTTTCTTTTATCTTTTCAAGAGAAAGTTCGCGATTGCCTACCAGTGCTTTTTTTTCTAATTTTTCTGTTTCGGGTAAACTTAATGTAATGTCGTAACGATCAAAATTCAAGGTCTGGTAGTTTCCTCGATCCTTGCTCAATTCATGGATGGTTCCATCTGTCAGTTTTAGTTGAATTTTTAAAGTCTCGGGATTCGAGTAGATCACTCCTTCATTCGATGTGATGATTTGTGGAGACTCAACATGACTGGTGTCGGCTATGAAAACACCTTGTAATGTAGAATCCTGACTACGCCCCTTGACCAGAAGAATAAGGTTTTTAAAATCCTTGTTAAAAACATCTGGCTTAATATCCACATTTGCCCGATTTTTAATTATATCGTATATTAAAACCTTGTAGGATTGGTTTCCCCAAGGTAGCGCCCAGAACATTATAATATTGGCTAGGAAATAAGCCATGACCGCAAAACAGGCTACGGGCTTCATCAGTTGCAGAAAGCTCCAGTTGCAGGCTTTCATGGCGATCCATTCATTATTGCCTGAAAACTGGTTGAAGGTAACCACCGATGCGAGTAGAACACCCATCGGAATAGTGAGGGCAAGAAAAGCCGGAGAAATATAAGCCATCATCATTACCATTTCCATGAGAGAGACTCCGCGGTTCACGATCATCTCTGCCATGAATAAAAATTTATCCAGATATAAAATGGTTGTCAATGCACCGGTGCTGATGATGAAAAGCTTGAATAGCTCTTTAAAAATATATTTGTCTATAATATTGAAAAACATGCGGTCAGAAAAACCTTTATAAAACGAATTCTGGTAAGTTGAGATGTGAAAATATCTCAATGTACTAATTATACTATATTCTCGGAAAGTTTATGTTCCTCCATTTTTTATGTCTACAAAATTAAATAAGTCCAGGCGTTTGCCGGAGTGGTTAAAAGTACAGCTTCCTAAAAATAGAAAGTTTTTTCAACTCAAGTCACTGGTTGAAAAATACAATTTAAATACTGTTTGCGAGTCTGCTTCTTGCCCAAATATTGGGACGTGTTGGGATGCTGGAACCCTTACATTTATGATTTTGGGGGATACTTGCAGTCGCGCTTGCAGGTTTTGCGATGTTGCTACTGGAAATATGCTCGCTCCGGACCTGGATGAACCCAGTCGAATCGCTGAAACACTTTCAAAATTGGATCTTCGCTATGCGGTGATTACTTCCGTTGATCGCGATGACTTGATCGATGGTGGGGCAGAACATTGGGTTAAAACCATTCAATCTATACGCGTCCGATGTCCGCAGATGAAAATTGAAACGTTGATTCCAGATTTTCAAGGGAAGATGGGCTTAGTAGAAAAGATTTGTATGGCGGTCCCCGATGTCCTTGCTCACAACCTGGAAACCGTTGAGTCTTTGCAAAATAGGTTGCGTCCGCAATGCAGGTATTCCTGGTCTCTTGATACACTTAGAACCGCAGCGACTAAAAAAAATCTAATCGTGAAAAGCAGCCTCATGCTTGGGCTTGGAGAAAGAGAAGAGGAGGTTGTTCGCTCTATGAAAGATTTGGTGGGTGTGGGTTGCCAAATTCTTTCTCTTGGTCAATATCTTCGCCCATCTCCTCGGCATCTTGAAGTAGTCGAATTTATCCATCCTGATAAATTTTCTGAATATAAAGATATTGGTGAGTCTTTAGGCTTGAAACATGTGGAGGCAGGCCCTCTTGTTCGCAGTTCGTACTTGGCAGATAAACAGGCTAAAGCAGTAGGTTTGGGGTGATAATAAATTAATGCGGGTAAAATACGGTAACTAGCTGGTTTGAAAAAAAAGACTCACTGTCTCATCGTAGATCTCAGAGGTTTTCTTTTTTAAATCCGAAAGGCTAATTTTCTCCGACATTCCCAGATTTTCCCATGCTTCCTCTTCTAATTTTATAGATACAGGCTTTTCTCCGCTACTTCCAAACTGCATATTATTTGCCAGAACATCGGCAAAATGAAGGACGGATGCTTCAAATGCAAAATGTGGAGATTGGCTGGGTTTATGATGGTATGCGACTATTTCCACATGGAAATCTGAAAGGTTCCATTTTTTTAAAAGGCTGGCGCCCAAGTCAGCATGGTCGAATCCCAACTCCTCCTTTTCTAAAACATCAATTTGCTCGGACTGAGATTGAAGGTCCAATAAAAATTTCATGCTTAATAAGGG
>JAJDBA010000313.1 GCA_029261675.1 Nitrospinaceae bacterium | reverse complement strand
AGAAGGCCATGGTGTTGCAGAAGCAGTGAGAAGAAACGTGATCAAGGCCTTTGACAATGTGCAGGATGTTCTCGTTCATGTTGATGGGGAACTTGATGCCGAGGTCGAAAATCTTTATCCCCTGACACGAAAAGAATTGATTGAAATCACCAAGCCCGTTTTTGAAAATATCGAAGGAGTAAAGTCAGACCCTGAAATCCGCACCCATCATATAAAAGGAAAGAACCTATTAGATGTATTCCTGCAAATAAAAGGTCATCAAGAGATGGAAGAAATTCAAAAACGAATCAAGGAAGTTAAATCACGACTAGAGGCGGTTCCCCAAATTGACAGAGCAAGAATTTTTCTGGATTTGAATAATGAATTTGGGAGGCATAATTAACCGTCAGCGGTCATTTTCTTAAGGGTATCCCCTTCCCACTCATACTTCAATCTAGACCTTCCTTTATAAAGACCTTTTTGAAAAGCATGGCCGTAGATCAAAGGTAAAGAAACGCTAGGCTCCACAAACGCCATACTATGGTTTGCCTGCTTATTGACCTTGCCCCATGATTGCGCCTCACCAAGCGTACTGCCACTCAATCCACCCCAATGCGGCGAATCGGTAGTTACTTGCACAGCGTATTTATGGCCTCCTGTATCCTTGCCGAAAATATAAGCCATAACAACAGAATCATTAATATAGTTTTTCGGCACACCCCCTGCCACATAAAATGCCGAAGTCCGTGATGAGTTCACAACAATTTGAGTCAGCTCATAATTATCGCGGATGGAATCAATGGTAATAGGCTTGCGCCCTTCTTTCCGACAATTGTAGTAATGCTCGGTAAGTCCAATTCCTATGCTCGAATCGTTTAGAGCAGGGCAAAAAACGGGGATATTATTTTTACGTGCCGTCACTAGAATTGACTCTTCATCATCGATAGTATCGGAAAGAAGAGAAATGAATTCGCGACTGGAATAGTTTCTTGGTTCCAGCTTATCGGCAAACTCCCCGATCAAGGTATCATCTTCAACAAACAGTTCATCATCGACATACGTATCATAAATCCGGTCAATAAAAAGTTCGCGAAGTTTTGTATCATCAGCGGTAGGGCTTCCATAATAATGGCCTCCACCCAGAGCATTATAGTAATCCTGATAAAGAACCGCCCCTGTTGATACTATGACATCAACCATATTGTAATGAACCATATCGCGGATCACCTTCCTCAATCCGGCAGCAATCAGCGGTCCGGCGAGACCCAACATTATTGTTGGACGCTCGTCATCTTGAAGCATTTTTCCAAATATCTGGGCGCACTGACCAAGGTTCCTCGCCTGGATAGAAGCTGACTGAAAAGATTCAACCAGATCCCCGACATCATTGATATCTTCAAAATTGACCGGAGAAATTCTCTTATTAAGAATTTCTTTTTTCCTCTTTTTCTGGCCATCATCGAGAGGTTCTGGAATCAGGGTATCCTTATAAGCCATAGGTCACTCCACTACAGTTAAATACTAAAAAGATTATTTTAATATCGAGAGCACAAATCATTTGAATGGTTTTTGGTATCTACACTTTCAATACTTTCCAATATTTTTCCATCTTCACCAATCACATAACTGATTCGAGCTGCATGTTGGTCATCGGCACTTTTAATAGCCTGATAGGCCAAAGCAATATCTTTATTCACATCACACAGCAAGGGATAGGTAAACGAGAATTTTTCAGCAAAGGCCTTATTATCTTTTTCATTATCCAAGCTCACTCCGAAAATCTGAATTCCTTTATCTTCAAACTTCTTAAAATCATCTCGAAACCCTTGGCCTTCCATCGTACACCCTGGAGTATCCGCCTTGGGGTAAAACCACAGCACTACTTTTTTCCCTAAATACTCCTTTAGGTTTATCAAATTGCCATTATGATCATTGACCGAAAAAGCGGGCGCTTCGGTTCCAGGTTGTAACATTATTTTTCTCCTGATTTAATTTAAGAATGTGAGTTGAACTTTCAAATTTAGATGCCTGATTTTTATTTTAGAAGCATTTTATTTTTGAGGGAATTAATTTTCCGGAAAAGCCTTAGAAATAAAAATTTCACTCAGCCCCAGGTCTTCAGGTCGTGTGATCTTTATATTTTGTTCCGAACCTTCGACAACCTTTACCGGCTTCCCAAGATGCTCTATCAGGGTACCTTCATCGGTTCCATAAAACTTTTCCGAATTCGCTTTTTTGAATGCCTCTTGCAAAAGTTCATAACGAAAGACCTGAGGAGTTTGAATTCTCCATAAACCTTCTCGATCAACAGTTTGCGAAACGAAATCAGAAGCATCTACCCTTTTTATTGTGTCATGTACTGGAATTGCGGTTATAGCCGCACCATATTCCCTTGCCACATGGATTGATTCCTGAATCATTCGATGTGATAAAAAAGGCCGCACGCCATCATGCACCAATACAATTTCCGTTTGTGGCGAAACTTCACAAAATCCGTTATAGACGGAGTCCTGTCTTTTTTCACCCCCTATAACAACTTTTGTTACGATTTCTGGCTTGCCCAACCAATCAGCACAAGCATTGTCATATTCCTTTTCCGGTACCACCAAAATTAACTCGGAAATGATGCCACAATCTTGAAGGGTTTTAAGCGTGTAATAAAGGATAGGTTTTCCATTCAACTCCAGAAACTGCTTGGGAACAGTTCCTCCCATTCGAGTTCCAGCCCCCCCTGCGGGCACCACAGCGCAAACACTCATTGAAAAATCCCATTAAAAAATTTGTTCAAAAACTTCCGACAGGTTTTTTGCAAAACTAATATCAATACCTTCGGACAATAGATTTTTTGCCTTTTTAGCTGAATGCGGAACGATGCAGCGTTTGAATCCTAATCGTTGTGCTTCAATCAATCGAGCATCAAGCTGCATAACGGTACGAACTTCGCCAGTCAAACCTACTTCTCCCAATAATACCAATTCCGGGTCGATAGGACGATTTTGAAAACTACTTGCAATGGCTGCCGCCACTCCCAGATCCAAGGCAGGTTCTGTGACTTTTATGCCTCCCGCAAGGTTTACAAAAATATCCTCCCCCTGCAGATTCATTCCCAAGCGCTTTTCCATAATAGCAATCAGAAGGGACATGCGGTTGTGATCAAATCCTGTTGCCATTCGTCTAGGCATACCGATAGAAGATGAAGTGGTTACCAGTGCCTGCACTTCAACCAATAGGGTACGGCTTCCCTCTAATGTTGCAACGATAGCCGACCCGGCGGAGTTTTCGGGACGTTCTGCTAAAAACCACTCTGAAGGATTCTCGACAGGAACCAAGCCCGCAGGTGCCATTTGAAACACTCCTATTTCAGGTGTTGGACCAAATCTATTTTTTATAGCACGTAAAGCTCGATATGCATGCCCCTGCTCGCCTTCGAAGTATACCACCGTGTCCACAATATGCTCCAGCGATTTGGGACCAGCAATAGCACCATCTTTATTTATATGACCGATCAAAAGTGTCGGCAGGTTTCGATGTTTGATTTCCTGAAAAATCTTAAACGCGACTTCACGAACCTGACCGATACTGCCCGGTGCCGATTGTAAGTCTTCTGTGTAAAATGTTTGTACAGAGTCTAGCACCAAAACATCGGGCTTAACTTTATCGATCCATTTGATAATATTTTCAATGCAAATTTCAGAACAAATCAAAAGGTTCTCGGAAAGTGCATCTAACCTTTCGGCTCGCATTTTGATCTGCGAACCTGATTCTTCTCCAGAAACATAAAGAACATTTTTTCCCATCCTTGCGAGATGCCCCATACTTTGCAAGACAAGAGTTGACTTGCCAATCCCTGGTTCACCGCCAATAAGAATAAGCGATCCTTCAACCATACCGCCCCCTAGAACTCGGTCGAACTCACCGATGCCTGTGGTCAAGCGGTTTTCCTGGACAGATTGAACCTTCGTTATCGGGGAAGGAGGAGGGGACTTTGTTTTATGCCGCGATTTTGAAGATATGGGTTGGTCGCTCTCTTCTACAAAACTATTCCATGAACTGCATTCGGGGCATCTACCCAACCATTTCGGAACCTGATGGCCGCATTTCTGACAACTAAAAATGGTGGTTGCTTTTGCCATAAAGAGAGGTTTACTGCACCGAATAAATTCTCGGCTAACATTGGGGAACTAAAAAGAACAGAATCCGTTAAGGCTGTTTATTATTACTTCGTCTTACTCGTGGACTTTGAAGAAGCACTTGAATTATTTTTTGTGATTTTCCCTAAAGACTTCTTAATATCGTCATTTCGAGAAATATTTACATTTGCTTTATTGCGAAGGTCAGCAAGAGCTTTCTTAATACCTTCCTGATTCTTCACTAACCCGGCCTGTGCCTTGTTCATTGCAGATTGAGCTTTTACTACCTGACCTAACTTATCCTGTTCCGTCGCAATGGCTTTTAGAATCTCAATTAAACGCGAAAGTTTTTCATTCGCCAGATTGATTTTATCCTGATTAGAATCTTCTTTCTGTGAGGATTGTTTCAATTCACCGAGCACAGATCCCTCGAGCTTATTCGCATTTGCAATCAGTTGCGCAGAGCTCTCAACGAGCTTGTTAATCTTTTTATCTACTAGTTGGTCAAACTCTCCTGCTTCATCTAAACCTTTTTTTAATACTACAAGAGTTTCACTTGAAGCAGAATGTTGCACCTGAAGGGCCTTCAAGGTCTCCGCTAACTTATTAATCTTTTGATCTGCAACCATCAAATTTTTGTTATTAACCGCTAAATTAGTATTAGCTGTTACAAGAGTTTCATTGATGGAAGCAATCTGCTCTTTGGTCTCAGCACCTTGCTTTAAGTTTTCCCCAAGAATATCTATCAACATTTTGTTTTTTTCAGACAGACCCGCCAATGATTTTTCGTTGTTCTCACGCGACTTGGAAAGATGCTCGAGAATCGCTTTTCTATTATCCAGGTTTTCCTTGGCCATGGCAGGAATGACATCTGTTATAAAAAGTCCCTTCGTATCCTCAAAACTCTTTTGTGTTGTATCATCCAGAGCTGCTAATCTTTGCACGACTATTTCCAATGTACTCCTATTAGCTGACGCAAAACTTTTAAAATTTTCTTTATTCATCTTTTCGAATTGTTCAATATCTTGAGCCAATCCTTTCTTCAAACTTTTCTGATCATTTTGAAAACGATCGAGAGTTTTGTTTTGCTTTTCGATTTTTGCCAGGACCTGATTTTTCACTTCAGCTTCCAGATCGCTTATTTGGGATCTGATTTTAGATAAATTGGCTAAGGTCTCCGATTTATTCAATTCAACAGAGCCCTGCAATTGTGGAAGGGTTTGTTTCACTTCTTCAATCTGTCGTAGTAAATCTTCCAACTGTCCTCTCAGGCTTACCAATTCAGAAGTCTCAAGCTTTACCAGGCGAGAGTTAATTTTCTTCAAACCAACAAAAACTTTTTCCCATTTCTCATCATCAGAACCAAATAATTGCGCCGATGCATTCAGTGGTATTAGCGTAACCAGTAAAAACAAAAATACAGACGATTTAATGAATTTCATAAGCTTTACTCTTTTCCCGAGAGCATCGGAAATCTTTTATTACGAGAATCGTTTAAAAAAAAAGCCGCACCGGGAATGAACCCAGTGCGGCCTATTATATACGATTTATTGCAAACCGATAACTGCAGTTATCTTGCTACCATGAAATGTGCTCTTCTGTTTTGGAACCAGCAGTTTTCATTGCTGTCAGAACAGAAAGGTTTTTCTTCACCATAGCTGATAATGTTCACTCGACTCGAATCAACACCCTGCGCCACTAGATACTTCTTCGTGGAGTGCGCCCGACGTTCGCCAAGAGCGATGTTGTAGTTGTTGGTACCTCTCTCGTCACAATGCCCCTGGATTTCGACCCTCATATCTGGGTTGCTTTTGAGAAAAGTTGCATTCTGCTCAAGCACTTTTTTGGAATTGCTGTCGAGATCATATTGATCAAAGTTGAAATGGATATCCTTAAGATCAGAGGTTGCATGGAAAGATTTTAGTCTAGCCTCCTCGGTTCCACCATTTCCACCATTGGCTCCACCATCAAAAGGATTAGCGTTAAAAGAACCCGTCGAACCATTGCCTATATCCGCTCGGTCGGAAGATCCAAAACCGTTCATCGAAGAGCCGTCAGCGCCATCAGGGCCTGTAGCTGAACCTGAACCACCTGCCATCATACCCGAATCACCATTTCCACCATTACCAGCACTGCCTTCAGAAAAATTGGAGCTTTCGAGAATTGGCTCTTCGCTGAAAAATCCAGAATCACCCGGACCTCCTGAGCCACCAAATGTATTGTCCTCAGATGAGGTTCCGTTAGATGCAGTGAAGTCAGAGCTTTCTACTCCACCATTTGATGTTTCTATTTCAGGGGGCATGAGTTTTTTTGAACATGCCGTGGATAAAAACATTGTTAAAACTGCTGCAACTACCATTTTCCAATTAAATTTATTCATATAATAACCTCGCCTAAAGTTGTCCCCGATTAAGTCAAAAATAATAAATGTATAAAATCCCCTTAAGTAAAAAAGCTCTCTAAAAGGAATTAAACTTCAGAATTTATTGCTGTTATAAAAACTTGGTATGGAAATATTATCATATAATTATGTTTAAATTACAACAAATATTATAGATATTTTATAAATATTCCATAACCTGCGAAATTCCAAAGGTTTTGATTTTAAAGCCAATAGTCATTTTTAAGCGGTATACATTAATGGTAACCGAAACTTTTCAACCTGACAACGTTTTTTTTCAGAATATCGGGGCTTAGTGATTGAAATAAGGAGACCAAGAGGGACTATGGCTCTTGCCGGAGAAAGTCAGTTGTCTTACCCGGTCACCCCCCAGGCGCTTGATGAAAATATTGAAGTTACCATTCACTCGTTTGCGATAAACGATAAAGCGGCCATCAGGAGACCAACTGGGTTGTTCGGCACTACCCGCATTCTTTGTCACAACCTGGCTTTTATGCGTGTCTAAATCATAAACGCTGATTTGGAACTTCCTGCCCACGCGCGACGTATAGGCAATTTTATCGCCATTGGGGGACCAGGATGGGTTGTCATTATAAGAGGACCCAAATGAAATACGAGTCACTTTACCGTTGTCTCCTTTTTCTGCATCCATAATATAAATTTGCGGCGCACCGGTTCCTGAACGATCCGAAGTGAACGCAATTTTTTTCCCATCAGGAGACCATGTGGGCGATGTATCAATATTAAAATGACGCGTCAAACGGTGTAGCTTCCTGTTTTTCTTTAAAAGATAAATTTCGGAATTCTGATCCCGGCTTAAAACCAATGCGATCTTTTGCATATCAGGAGACCATGCCGGTGCCGCATTCAAACCTGGTAAACGATTCAGAGTTTGGCGTTTTTCACCTGCAGTGTCGATCATCACTAAATCTGGATTATTCGCGGCATAAGAAGTATAGACAATCCACTTCCCATCTGGCGACCAGGCGGGGCTTAAATTAACCGTATTATCGCGGGTCAATTTTTTCAAATTGTAACCGTCAAAATCAATCAGATACACTTCCTTTCCGCCCTCTTCCTGCGACAGAAAGGTCACCTGTGTTTCAGCAACACCACGCTTTCCTGTCAATTGCGATACCACCTCATCTGCAAACCGGTGCACCACCTTGCGAAGCAATTGTGGCGAAGCCTTATAACGCTTACCTAGCATAAACCTTTTGTTTATGGCATCGTATAGACGAAAAGTAAAAACTTGCCCTCTTCCTTTCGATATCATTCTATATTCGGTCTTTATAACCCACTGCGCTCCGACCTGCCTCCAACTTCTATAATCCACTTCAGAGCCAGACCGCTCCATTCTTTCCAATTCCTCAAAAACAGGTTTTCTTAAAGGAGAAAACAGCTCTGAGAGACGCAAATCTTTTTCTAAAATACTTCTCGCCTCTTTACCCATCCCTCTAGAATCAGACCCACCGCCCTTAAACACAAAGTCGGTGATCGCCAGAGAAACTTTTTTTTGGGTTGCCTTTTCCATGTCAAGCCTAACCTGAGGTTGGGCTTCCACTTTTACGGAAAAGAAAAAAACAAGGATCAAAAAAACCCAAGCAAATAAATAGCCTTTTCTACTCGTCTTTAGGAACATATTTAAAATAAATACTTAAAAAAAGGTTAGACATCTTTAACTCTTTGGGGAAATGAGGAAATGGCACCGAATCAAGAACGGCGCGCACAGCAAGAGTATCCAACGCTTCCACCCCAGAGCTTTGCTTTATAAATGGCTTATCGATATTTCCCTTTGGGAAAATGTGAAACGAAATAATAGCTTCTTTACTATGCCTCTCAGCCAGCGGATCACGCCAATTCCTATATATTCTTTCTTGAACCATCCCGGCATAGAGAGATTGAATATCTGCACCTGGAGTTCCTTCTCGTTCAGAATAAACATACGAATCATCCTCACTCTTTAAATCAACCTTTTCCGGCGAATCAGGAATAGCTCGCAACTTACTCTGAAACTTTGATCCGTCGAGCCTGGCACCTGTAACTTCAACCTTCACCCTTGAAGACTCTACAGCAAGTGATTCGAACTTTTCCAGAACAGAATCATAAGCCTTACTTTCTATATCTTCTACCTCAGTATCTGGAGCTTTACCTTCATCATCCTTTTTAGCTATAGAATCCAGCTTGGCCAATTTCTCAAGTTCCTGCAAAAGGTTCCTTCTCTTAACAACAGGCTCAGGGCTTTTTTCTTCATCTATCGGCTTTTCTACTTTTTCCTGTTCAAGCACCTCCTGCATCTTTATATCTTCAAAACCTTCAAGAAGATTTTCGAGTTTGGGGGTTGGTGGCACATTTTTCTCGATCTTCACCTTTTTACTTTTCAAATCCTCCAAGTCACGAAAGGTTTCTTCCAAAACAGGTTTTTCTATCTTGGGCTTTGCAATTTGTTTTTTTGGGCGTTCCAGCAACGCCAATTGTTCCAATTCTTCCAACATCTTTTTTGCCGGAACCACAGCTGCGGCTTTTTTATCGAGTTTATTAAGTTCCGCTATTATTTTATTGGGTTGCGAAGTTTTTTTAACAGGTGCCGCTTTTTTCTTAACAACATTTTTCTTAGCTACACTTTTTTTTATTTGGGGCTTACTTTTCTTAATTGGAGATTTACTTTTCCTGACAGGTTTTTTCTTAACAGCAGACTTGTTGCCCGAAGGAGACTCCACAAGACTAACCATAAAAGCCGGAACCACGGCTTTGACTGCGAGGGGCGGCTTGGGAAGAAATAAAACAACGGTGAGTATGAGTAGATGCCCGAAAACAGAGAACACGAGCATTTGATTGAAATCTATAGACTGGGAAAACTGGGCTCTCATTAGTTTTTAAGGTTCGGTCACCATTCCAATATTTTCGACCCCTGCTTGTTTGACCGTTGCCATTACACGCATAACGAATCCATAATCCAGCATTTTATCTGCCCTGAAATAAATGCCGGCACTTTTATCTTCACTAACATACTGCTCCACTTTTCGAGTCAACGCCATCAAGTTTGCCAACTCTTCCTTCTTCCAAAATATTTTTTTATTGCTTCTTACAGTCACCGTTGGAATTTCTTTAATAGGAATGGGCGCGATAGATTCTTTGGGCAACTGAACATCCATACCGTGCTGCATCAAGGGAGCCGTAATCATAAAAATCACGAGCAACACCAGCATGACATCTACAAATGGGGTCACATTGATTTCGGCTAGGAAGGGTCGTCGTTGTTTTAACATTAGTTTTGTTCAGGATTTAAAACGTCTATTTTATTTTTATAGGTCAAATGATCTCTCTTTTTCCTGAGCTAGCGTAAAGTTTTTTTCAGCCAAGTATACAAAGTCCTGACAAAAGTCATCCATCGTGGAAGTGAGCAGAAAAACTTTATTATTGAGATAATTGAAAAAGATAACTGCTGGAATAGCAGCTATTAGCCCTGCCGCAGTAGCAATGAGAGCTTCTGCTATTCCAGGTGCTACACCGCCTATACTTGCCGTCCCTTGAACCCCAATCGACCTAAAAGAATGCATGATGCCCCACACCGTACCAAATAATCCTATAAAAGGTGTGGTGCTGCCCGTGGTTGCCAGAAATTCCAATCGCCGAGAAAATCGCGCCACTTCCCGATTGATTGCTTTATTCAGAGCCAGTGAGATTCCCTTGATATCCCTCTCTGTCAGTTTCTCACCCGATGGCAAAGGTGCCTCACCGTGTTTTTTTCTGTCATCCTTGGCCATTTCCTGAAACAGGTATAGCTCGCGATAGCCGGTTAAAAATAACCGTGCGAGAGGACTCAATCGCAACTCTTTAGCGAAATTATATATTTGTGTGAGGTTTTCGGTTTTTGAAAATACTTCGAGGAATTTACTATCTTCATTCCTCGCAGACCGGTAAACAAAAAACTTGTTCAACATAATGGCCCACGATGTAATGGAAAAAATCAAAAGGGTCACTAATACCCCTTTTGCCATCATGCTGGATTGCATTACCAGTTCAATAATACCTAATGGTTGCTCAGGAATCATACTCGGTATCTCTTTGCGGGAAGGCTGGATTCAAAGGCGGGCGCCAACAAGGATCGATTAACTTTCAATTAAATAATTCAACAACTTACTTTAATTAAATGCAGGGGTTAAGTCAAATAATAATAAGGAGGCAAACTTAAGATTTAACCCGTTCCAGATATTCGCCGGATGTCGTTGAAACTCGTATCGCCTCGCCTATTTTAATAAACTGGGGCACTGTCACCACCAAGCCCGTCTCTAAAGTTGCTGGTTTTCCTGATCCTGAAGCGGTCGCACCCTTTAAACCGGGCTCGGTATCTACCACCTTCAGCTCAACCATTTCAGGAAAGGACAGCCCAATTGCAGCACCATCACAAAATTCTACGATGACACGGGTATTCGGCAATAAAAACTTTTTCCCATCGCCAATCATTTTATCATCCATAAAAATCTGCTCATAGGTTTCGCAATTCATAAAGCAAAAACCAGAGGGATCTTCATAAAGATATTCCATATCAATCTGTTCCATTTCCGCGCGTTCGACTGATTCATCCGAACGGAATTTAATTTCAGTCTGTGAGCCGTCTTTCAGCTTTCGCAGTTTGGCCTGCATAGACGCCTTTCCTTTTCCTGGCGTGCGATGATCTGCTGTCATCACTCGATACAAATCCCCTTTAACCTTGATCACATAACCAACACGCAACCCATTACCATTTACAAATGAAACCATGAGCACCTCAACGAACAAATTTAGTTTGATTATTATTTATGAGCGAAATTTCAATTCTATGATTATATAGGGCAAGCCTTGAGAATCAAGGGAAATCAGAAGAGGTGTACACCCTCTACATTAAGTCCTGAAATAATGAATTGTCCGCTCTGCGATACCAAAACAATTTTTTTGACGACCGGTGAAAATCGGCAATACCAACTTTGCAATTTATGTGGATTGATTTTTGTTCCACCTGAATTCCATATCTCCGCCGAATCTGAAGTAGCACGATACCGTGCACATGAAAACAACCTTGACAGTGAAGGCTATGTGGAAATGTTCATAAAAAAAATCAACCTCGTTAAAAAACATTGTCCGCAAATAAAAACCGCATTGGATTTTGGTTGTGGACACGAACCCGTTTTAAAAGCCTTACTGGAAAAAGAAGGAATCAAAACTGAAGTTTTTGACCCGAACTTTTTCCCAGACTTCCCTGAAAACAAAACTTTTGATCTGGTTATCTCAACAGAAACGTTTGAACATTTCAGAAATCCCATCAAAAATATTCGGCAAGCGGCAAGTTGCGTTTCACCCGCAGGCTTTCTTGCTGTGATGACCCGGTTTTATCCTATGGAAAAAGAAATTTCTTGCAAAGAAAGTTTTTCGAAATGGTATTACAAACGCGACCCCACTCACATCGTTTTTTATACTTCCAAAACTTTCGAGTGGTTGGCTCGAGAAATGAGGCTTAAAATCCTTTACAATAACCAATTCGATTTCGTTCTATTGCAAAATTTGATATAAAGGCATTTTGGTGACGACTGAAAAAACACCGCCTTGAATCTATGCCACCGATTTGGAACTTTAACCAAGAGGAAATATGTCCGGAGAATACATCTTTACCATGCAGGGTCTCATAAAGAGATATGGACGCAATGAAGTTCTCAATGGAATCAATCTCAGTTTTTATCACGGAGCAAAAATTGGCATCGTTGGAGAAAACGGCTCAGGAAAGTCTACCCTTCTCAAAATTATGGCAGGTGAAGATAGTGAATTCGAAGGCCAAGCTGCGCCTCTAAAAGGTTCCACCATCGGTTTCCTTCCGCAAGAACCTGTTTTGGATGATGACAAAACGGTACGCGAAAATGTCGAGCAGGCTTTCAGCGATATCAAAAAATTGATTGAAGAGTTCAATGAAGTCAGCGCCAAAATGGCCGAACCCATGTCGGATGACGAAATGGAAAAGGCCATGGAAAAGATGGGGCGACTACAAGATCAGATTGATGCCGTTGATGGTTGGGAACTCGACCGCCAGGTCGAAATCGCCATGGATGCCTTGGTTCTGCCAGAAGACAACCAGAAAGCTGACACGCTTTCAGGGGGAGAGGCGCGTCGTGTAGCCTTATGCAAGCTATTGTTGCAAAAGCCCGACATGCTTCTACTCGACGAACCCACCAACCATCTCGATGCAGAAACCGTGCAATGGCTCGAAGAAACATTGGCAAATTTTCCGGGCAACGTCATCGTCTCAACCCACGACCGTTATTTCCTGGATAACATCACTAAATGGATCCTTGAGCTTGAAAGCGGAAAAGGCAAACCCTTTGAAGGAAACTATTCCTCCTGGCTCGAACAGAAAACAGAAATTTTACGCCGCCGCGAAAAAACGGCCTCCACTTTACAAAAGCGGCTCGACAAAGAACTACAATGGTTGCGGGAAACTCCCGGCGCACGCCGCAAACACAATAAGGGCCGTATTAATGAATATGAAAAGTTATCTGCCCGGAAAACAGATTTAGAAGACAACACACTCGAGATACAAATTGCTCCAGGACCGCAACTTGGGGAACAAGTTATTGAAGTGGAATCTTTATCAAAGGGCTATGGGGGTGACCCCATCTTTTCCGATCTTACCTTTACGGTCCCGCGGGGAGCTGTCGTCGGGTTGATCGGGCCTAACGGAGCAGGCAAAACCACTCTCTTTAAAATGATCGCGGGAGAAGAGCAACCGGATTCAGGAACTCTAAAGTTAGGCTCCACCGTGAAGCTCTCTTACGTCGACCAACATCGCCACGACCTAGAATCAGATAATACCGTATTCGAAGAAATCACCGGGGGAACCGAGCATATTGAAGTCGCAGGTAAAACCATCAACTCGCGCGCGTATGTGGGCCGCTTCAATTTCAAAGGCCCCGACCAACAAAAGAAAGTAGGAGAACTCTCCGGCGGCGAGAGAAATCGAGTTCATCTCGCAAAACTCTTAAGACGTGGTGGCAATGTTCTTCTACTTGATGAGCCGACCAATGATCTTGATGTCACCACCTTGAGAAACCTTGAAAATGCTATTCTCGACTTCAATGGCTGCGCTCTGGTGATTAGCCATGACCGGTTCTTTCTGGATCGCATTTGTACTCATTTACTGGTATTTGAAGGGAACAGCAAAGTGCGTTGGTTCGAAGGAAACTTTGAGGAGTATCAGGAAAAAAGGAAGAAAGAACTAGGAGGAAAAGAAGAGAACCGCAGATCAAAATATAAAAAACTCACCATACGTTAATCAGCACTGTTTTCCCCAAATTGCCGAACGTAATGAACCAATACCCATATCTGCCAATCGGCTAGATCAGGATAAGCTGGCATTGCCGTACCTTCAATGCCATTCTTGATCGCCCAGAACATCTGACCATCGGAAACACTTTTCATTGTTTCAGAACAAGTAAAATTTCTTGCCGGTGGTTCAGCCTGCAACCCCAACTCACCTGTCCCATCACCTCTTGCGCCGTGACAGTGCAGACATTGCATGGGTTGCGCCGTATCCATATAAAGAACTTCACCTTTTTTCACCCGCTTTTCAGTCGCTTCCAGCGGATTCTTCAACCCCGAATATTCTTCAGGTGCATCGGGTGTGGTTCTATTTTGCGGACACTGAGCCTTATCCGGCTTGTCAGCAAAAGCCGACGAGGCTCCAGAAACCCATAGCGCAATAGAAATTATAATTACAGTTATTTTCATATCCTAAGGATTTTAACCGTATTCAACCATAAATGCGCTATTTTTTTTAAACTAGATGAGCAGGAAACATTATTGAGAAGGTAGTCCCTTTTCCCATTTTCGAGATCACATCGATATGGCCTCCGTATTTCACCACTAACTGGTGCACAATATTCAAACCAAGACCCGTGCCTTTGCCTTGCTCTTTAGTCGTAAAGAAGGGGTCATAAATTTTGGAGAGATATTTTTGTGGGATACCGGGGCCGGTATCACTAATTTTTGCCACTACGCTTCCATTCTGGGCTTGCGTAGAAACAATCAACTTCCCTTTCCCTTCCATTGCCTGAACCGCGTTTGTTAGCAGATTCAGGAAAATCTGTTGAATCTCTTCCGATTTTGCAAATATAGGCGGAAGGGATGAAAAACTTTTTTCAAGATGAATATCATCGCTGTATGTAGCAAGGATGGCAATTTCAATTGCGGCATCAATGCGTTCATTGATGTCCACTTCTTTTTTATCCGCTGTGGAAGGAGCTCTGATATAACCGGACATATTTAGAATAACCGACGCCATATCCTTGGATCGGTCAAAAACTTTTTTGGCATACTTCTTTATCTTATCAAGGTCATTTTCCTCCAGAATAACTTCAGTAAATCCCATGATGGAAACAAGAGGATTGTTCAATTCATGGGCAATCCCAGCAGTTAAAGTTCCCAATCCAGACAATTTTTCTGCTAAGGCCAACTGATCGTGCAATCCCACTTCTTCAGTAACATCTCTTAAAAGCAATCCAGTATGTTTTTCTCTTCCTTCTTGTAGAATCAAATCAAAAACTTTGTATGCAAAAATCTGATCGCCCAAATTTATGGTCCGTTGCATACTTTGTAATGACGGAGATTCTTTCGGTGCAAGAGGGTCTTCTACAATGAGGCTGTCATCTTCTTGGACACTGAGAGTCGAAGTTGAAATAGGTTGCTCATTTTCTAAATCCTTTTTTAAAACATCATAGAGTGTTTGCCAAGGCTCAACAGGGTCTAAACCTAAATTCAAAATGGATTTCCCTCGTAAAAATGCAACATCTTTATTAATAATATTTTCAAATGCAACATTGCTATATTCTATTTTCAAATTGGAATCAAAAATCACCACGGCATCGGGGACACTCATCAAAATGCTATCGGTATATTCTTTTAAATAACGAACCTCTTTTGTTTTTTCACGAACTTGATTTTCCAGTCCAGAAAAGGATTTTTGAAGCATTTCATTCATCGAGTTAACTTCATCCGCAAGCGCCTCTATTTCATCCCCCGTCTTAATCTCAAGTGCCCCTACTTTTTCACCTCTTCCTATTCTTGATGCGGCTTTTTGGAGACGACGAATCGGTTGAACAATTTTTTTAGCCGCTACGGATCCCATAACACCAATTAACAAAATAGACACTAAGCCTGCCGTTGAAATCCAAAGAAAAAGCTTGTTCATTGGAGCAAATAATTCATCCGACGATTGCCAGGCAAAGGTATACCAATCGTTTCCTGTAGATTTCGATGTTATCTTTCGGGTCAGCCCTAAAGGAGAAAAGCCGATGATAGAAACTTCTTTCCCCCCATGACCGTCACCTTTAATTTTGACCCAATCAGGATCAGGCCCCGTCACACTTTGCACCAGATGCGGATCGGTTAACTGAAACCCTGTTGGCAGAATAGGACAATCAATGACCACCCCTTTAGAATCAATCATCATTACATGACCTGTATCTCCGAAGGTAATAGGTTCAATAGATCCTGAAAATAATTCTCTGGCATCAAAAATATGATGCAAAACTCCAATAGGTTTTTCCTTTTCCCCGAGTATTGGAAAGGCAAATTGAACCAGAGGAGTTTCTGATTTCGGATGGCTATAAATCGAACCAATAAATACCGCACCCTTTCCCCCATTAAGTATTTTTTCAGTAACGGGATTGCCTTTGGTAATAAACTCCGGAAAACCATTGACACTTCCACGTAAAACTCCAGAGGAATCAGTAACGAACAAGGCGCGCGTGGCCAATGCCGAAGGAGTTTTTCTAGTGAGAAAATTTTTTAGGACTTTACTTGAATCTTCGTAATAGAGGGGATTTGCATTCTCTTTCAGGTTCTCCCAATCCGCTTTTTCTTGCGCGAGCACCCTTTTTCTTTGCAACGAATCCAAAAAAAGCAACTCCTGGTTCGATTTCAGAACAGAACTTTGAATCACTTTATTTGAGGAAAGTCGATCATGAGCGATTATTTCGCCTTGAATAAGCAAATCAATCTTGGTCGAGGTTTCATACGCTAGCGCCTTGAAACTGGCTCCGATCACCCCTTGGAGGGATTTTGTTCCTTGAAGATAGGAAAGGATCATAGCCAGAATCAAGGGTAGCGCCCCGACAACCAACATAGTCCAGATCAATTTATTTTTTAATCCGGCCTTCCCGCCCTTCGATTCCAATGTTCCCATTTGGCCTCCCAACGAAGCCAGAGGCCTTGGCTGAGTAGTGTCCATTGTGGGACCTTATTTATGGAAACATATTTTCACACATAGTCAAACTCTTGCTCTTCTGACAATGCTTCTTTAACCTTTGCAAGCAACTTTTCCTTCTCCAAAGGTTTCACCAGATAATCTTTAACTCCTTTTTTCAATAAAGACACTGCCAACTCGGAATCTGGATATCCGGTGACAACTATAATTGGAATGGACGGAGCATTTTCTTTTAAGTATTCGATGGCTTCAACGCCATTCACTTTGGGCATACGTATGTCACAGAGAATAAGACCTACCTGAAGCAGGTTCGCTCCTGATTTCATAAGCTTTATCCCCTCTTCTCCATTTTCTGCTTCTAAAACATTGAAATTAGCTGATTCAAGATGCAATCTTAAAACTTCTCGAACATCCGCTTCGTCATCAATAATTAAAACTTTTCCTTTTGTGCTGGAAGCATCTTCTATTAAAGACATCGGGACCTCCTTCGTTTAGTTTCAAAAAAATTTTACGTGCTTTTCAGCAATAAAATTTTCCCTTCTTCTGCAACTAAACATAAATATAGTCTGTGCATTTGATTTCGCCATTAAATAACAGTTAAATTAAAATGAAAAAATCTTAATTAACCTATTTTGCCCTCAGCAGAGCAAGGCTAGAACCTTAGCTTCGATTGAAAACATAGACTTAATATCGTTTTATAAAAAACAGGAGGGGAGAACAACCTTGCGTCTCATAAAGAAACGCAAGGCGTGATGGGAATTTATTGTCCTTTAAAAGTGGAACGTAGGTAGGCGATGACATCAGCCAGATTTTGCTTTGACAGGGTCATCCCCCAATCTGGCATATTCGGTGATTTTCCAACGCTTTTCCCACCATAATAAACAAGGTTGTAGAGATAATCATCTGGGTAATCACTCAAGGGTAGGTCTGCATGAACAGCGGGTTTCGGGTCGAGCCCTTTTGCTCCTGGACCATCCCCTTTTCCACTTTTTCCATGACATTGCACACAATACTCTTTGTAAACCTGCGCTCCACGGTCTTGATCTGCATCCTTGAACTCTTTCGACTTCCAAGGCTTGTAAAATTTAAAATCCTTTACACCCAGAGTCATAACATAGCCGATTACGTGCCTGGCTTTTCGCAGGCTGATGTCAGCAAGATATTCGCCACTATGCGGTGTGAAGTCTTGCGGATTTTCTGCAAACCGGCTCCACCAATCAAGCGTATAGCGGTTACCTGCATCATACAGGGTTGTGCTGATGGGACCCCCGATTAGTTTCCCTTCATCATCTTTAATCTGATGACAACCGAGACAGGAGTATTGTCGGAATATTTCTGCCCCCAACGTCGCTTCCATTTCCGTAAAAGT
>JAJDBA010000312.1 GCA_029261675.1 Nitrospinaceae bacterium | reverse complement strand
AATATTATACCGACTTCTGCCGCAAACGAACCCAATCCGTCCCCTGGACAGGAAAAACCAGATGCAGAACAAACTCCGGGGCAAGAGGAATTGGAGGAGGAAGAAGTAATTCAAGATTTTGACATCGTCAATAGAACCGACATTGAACTGGAAAACGGCAGCATCACATATACCATTCGAGATGAGAATGGGAAAATTTCTATTAATTCTGCGAGTAAAGATACTTTAGACAAGCTTCTTAAATTTTCAGGAGTTGAAGACAAAATCGAAAGAGGCACCATTTCAGATTCCATACTGGATTGGATTGACACCGATAAAAACCATAGACTCAATGGAGCCGAAGATGATTATTATCGAACAAAAAATCCACCCTATCTTGCAAAGAACGGCCCGATAGAGACAATTGATGAGCTTTTGAGGATACGCGGCATCACCGAAGAAATTCTTTATGGTTCTGAAGAGAACGATGGCGAAAACAAAAAAACAGGAATTGCGAACCATCTCACAGTTTATAAAATTTCCACAGTGAATCCCAATACAGCGAGCGAAGAGGTCTTAAAGATTTTATTCCAAGAGGATCAGGCAAACAAAATCTTGGAAAATAGAAATACTAAAGGATTCAATTCAAACACGGTATCGAACTTTTTTCACATTACTTCCACAGGGAAAATAACGGGCAGTCGCACAGAGCATACGGTGAAAGCAATAGTGGAAAAGAATATCTCAAGCGGCAAAGCACATATGACAATTCATTACTGGAACGACAACGTACTGAACTTATGAAATCTGTTTTTTTAGAAAAATCTTTAGGACTGGATATCCGCGAGGACTCTATCAGCCTTACCCTAATCGGGAGAAAACTGCGTCTTGCTGAAGTTCTCGCCGGTGAATTCATAGACTTGAAATTATTGACAGGAAAGGACGAAAAAGCAGAGAAGCATTTCCTGGACCAAGTCAATCGGTTCCTGGTCGAACAAAACACCTGGCCCGAGTCAGTCATTGTGAGCCTGCCAAGAAGTCTCATTATGTTTAAAACATTTGAACTTCCAGCACCCGATATGAAAGCTGTTCAATCAATGGTAGAGTTTGAATTAGAACGGCACTTCTCATCAGGTCTGGATGATTTGTACTACACCTATAAACTCAATCAAAAATCCGGGAATATTTTTCACATCGCCTCTGCGGCAATTAAAAAAGAAACCGCTAACTATTACCTCGAGCTCATCAAGAAGCTAAACCTAAAAACCACAGTTCTCGACATCTCAACTTTCGCCAACAGCAATCTTGCGATGCAACAAGGGTCAAAGGATTCTGCTGTAACAGCATTAGTCGATATCAGCCCACGTGCCCTAGAAATTGTTCTGGTTAAAAAAGGTGTTATAGAGTTCTCTAGAAATAGTACTTGGAAAAATGCAGCTATTAAGGACATCTACTCAGGGAAAGATAAATCTCCTGAGTTACTCGAAAACCTTTCGGAGTCCACCACAAAATTAATAATCAGCGAATTGGAACAAGCGCTTTCTTCATGCCGGAACATTGAAGAAAATGAATCCATTGAGCATATTTCCATATCGGGAGGTGGCACCTTGGCACCCCAAGTCATCAAACAACTGGAAAAAGAAACGCAGGTATCGACGCAATTTATAAGCATCCCCAATTCGGTTTCCCCTGCTCTGCCTGATTCTTTTTCAAGTTATCATATGATGACGGCCTTGAGTCTGGCCATAAGAGATTCCAGGAAAACAAATTTTGAAACCAATTTACTACCCCAAAGTCTGCGACCGAAAAGAAGAAAATCAAACCCAAAAACGTCTCTGGCTCTGGTAGCGACCTTTATACTTTGTCTTGTAGGGTGGATCGGCAACCAAATACATTACAACAACAAAACCCTGGCATCTTTAAACGGTCAATTAGAGGAGATAAAGGGTGAAGTTTCTAACCTGGAAAAGATTGATCTGGAATACATTTCTATTCAACAGTATGTAGACATTCTCAATACAATAAACAAGCAACATCCACCCATGCTTCCTCTATTGGGCAGATTGAGCCAGTCGCTTCCAAAAGACACGTGGCTGACAAATATAAAATTCCACAAGGGTGAAATGGAAATAAAAGGCTTTGCGCCTTCAGCTTCCAAATTGATTCCTCTAATCGAAAAATCACCTAGCTTTAAGAAAACAGGTTTTGTCGGCACAATACTAAGAGAATCTACAGGAGAGAAGTTTACGATTCGCGCGAAATTGGAATCCAACTCATGACATTAGACATTGGAAAAAGAGACAAAACTTTTCTGATTGGAGGTGGTATTTTTGTAGCCTGTTATCTGTTTTTCTTTTTAGTGGCAGAACCTATTTACAAAAAACAGGCAAGCATTGACGAAAAAATAAAGGACAAAATAAACTTCATTGAAAAATACTACGAAGTCCTGAACCAAGCTTCCTACTATAAGGCAAAAGAAGTCGCCAATAAAAACACTAAAACAGCTCTGCAAAAACGGTTTTTCAGCGACAAAGAGCCGGGGCTTGCCGCGGCAGGACTGCAAAAACTTTTACAAGGATTCTCAAGAGGTGCCGTAACCATTGAAAAAACCCGAGTGGAAAAACCAAAATACGTTGCAAGAATACTCGCGGTCCCTGTTGAAATCACAGTTCGCTCCAGCCTGAAAAACCTGGCTCTATTTTTAATGCGGATTGAAAACCATGAAAAATTTTTAGTCGTTGAAGAACTTCGATCACGAAGAATAAATAAAAAGGAACCAGAAGACCTTCAAACACGTCTGTTGATCACAGGCTTTATAAAGGAACTGGAACCAAAGGGCGGAAAACCAACATGAAGAAACATATTCTCGTTACAAGCTTAATATCTTTATCCCTTCTTTTGCCGGGGTGCAGCTTCAATAAAAAGTCGACCATGGATCGATTGAAAAACAAATCGGATTCCGTTGAGGCCATGAAGTTCCCAGAAAAGAAAGTTTCATCAGAAGCAAAAGATAACGTTGAACTTATCGACAATAAAAAGCTAAAGCAACTCAAACCGCAACAGGATGCAAAAAAAATCCGCGTAACAGGAACCAAGGTTTCCTTACACCGAGGTCCAGGGCCTAAATATCAGAAAATTGGTAATGCTGTAAAAGGCGATGAGTTCGAACTGATTCGAGTTGAGCGAGGCTTTGATAATGGCAGGACCTGGTACCTCGTTCGTGACAGTCTGGGGAACAAGTTTTTTATAGCAAAAAGTTTGACTTCTATAGTCAAAAAAGAACCGACCGCTATCCGCGCTGAGTCTCCTATGTCTCCGAATGGGGACACCAATAAAGTTGAAAAAGTGGAACTGCAAAAAAAGCAGGATGCGTCCCTGGACCAAATTCAAACTCTGGTAGACGTAGAGCCCAAGCTCCCTGAAGAGCTTCGTGAGGCCAAGCATATTACTTTAAACTTTGAGGGGACAGAACTTTACGACGTCATCACAACGTTTTGCGAGTTACTGAAAATTGACTATGTAATTGAAGGAAGCGTTGAAGGTAAAGTCACATTACAGACTTTCAACAAAATTCCAGTTGAAGACTTATATTCTGTGCTCGAACAGATTCTGGCATTAAACAATGTTGCGGTTGTAAAAAGTGGAAACTTTTACCGTTTCTTACAAGCACCCGATGCGGCAAAGAAACCTTTGAGCATTCATTATGGCAATGACCCGAACATCCCTGATAAAGAGCGCATGATCATACAGATCGTGCCTCTGCGATACATCTCGGTCGAGTCCATGAAAAAAATTATCAGTCCATTGTTGACGACCAATGCAAGTTTCATCGAAATACCTGAGACTAATAATCTGATGATGATAGAAATGGCCTACAACGTAAAACGTATCATCAAAGTTGTCCAGGCCTTGGATATTGACAAGCTAGCTTCGTCAGACATTCAACTTTATAAACTACGTAATGCAGACTCGGAAACAATGGTAAAGGAGCTTGAAGAGATTTATACATCCATGGGATACAAAGAAGCACTTGGCGATTCCCTTTCTTTCCTTTCACTCACCCGTCTCAATTCCGTTTTGGTAGTAAATGCTTTCGACAAAATTTTGCCAACGATAGAGTTCTGGATTAACCGACTCGACCAACCTGTATCTGAAGGTGAGGTAAGCACCTTTGTCTATTATGTTCAAAATGGCGATGCCTCAGCTTTATCCGGCTTGTTGAATGGTATTTTTACTGGAGAAGGCACTACGGATACAGAAAATGGTTCTTCCACTGGGGGAACGAGTACTGCAGAGGCAAATATATCTGGTGCAACAACTGCAACCCCAGCATCAACCACTGAATCTCGTCCCAATTTGGAGCTAACCGGTGGTATTAGTGATGACATCGAGGGAGAGATCACGATCATCCCTGATCCAGACACCAATTCTCTGATAATTCGGACAAGCCCCAGAAACTATCCTGCTATTTTGGCACTTATCAACAAACTTGATCTGTTTCCACAGCAGGTATTGATTGAAGTGCTGATTGTTGATCTTTCCATCGATGAGTCAACGGCTATTGGCCTTGACTGGGCAGCAAAAGGTACGGCAGGTTCAACAACTGTTTCAGGAGGAGCAAATAAAGCCCTCGGTACAGGAGAAACATTACTCGGAGCAGGTATAGAGACTGCTACCGCATCTTTTTTGCCTGGAGGAAGTTTCTTCATTGGGGACCCGGAAAAAGTCGTCGCACAGCTACAAGTATTTGCTTCCGATTCGAAAGCCAATGTTCTTGCAAACCCTATACTGGTCACATCTGATAACAAAGCGGCAAATATATCTATTACAGATGAAATCCCAATTAACTCAACTACTCTGACAACAAACACCAACCAACCGGTTACCTCAACGACAGTTGAGTTTCGTAGTGTCGGGATCAAACTGGAAATCACACCAAAGATCAATTCCGAAAATTACGTCAATCTAAAAATCAATCAGGAGATTTCCAGCCGCGGTGCAGATGTTGGCACCACCCCCTCTTTCAACACCCGCCAGGTCAATACCGAAGTGGTGCTAAAAGATAACCAAGTACTGGTAATGGGTGGATTGATGCGAACGGACTCAACAGATACGATTTCGGGTGTACCTTTTCTAAAAGACCTACCTCTTGTTGGGAAATTGTTTGGTACAGAATCAACCACTCTCAAAAAGACCGAGTTGATGATTTTCATCACGCCTCATGTAATTTCAAACAAGGAAGACTCGCAATTCGTGACCCGTCAATTCAAAAATCGATTACGCGGACTGAAAAAAAATAGTCGTTCCTAAAATGGATTGCTAAAATTTTATTTGATATCTACATTCGAGTGTAAGGGAACCTAGCCTCTTGTTTTACAGAAAACTCAAATTTCTATGATTCCTCAAAGAAGGGCAATTGGTGAGTTTTTCAATAATTCATTAAAGCCGATTCTTTTCTCATTTTTCCCTCCTCGAAATCCCATAAATGGCTTGAATTCATGGCCGATCTAAAGCATTATATACCTTACTTTTAATATATAATTTCGCCATGTTTGCCCCTCAATGGCATAACCGGATTGGCTCTTCGGCAAAAATTCAATAGAACGCATATATCCGCTAGAATGAATATGACTAAATCCAAATTTGTTAATAGTTTAGAGTTGATCGGTGGTACTCCTTTAGTTAAACTGAATAGCGTTACCCCCGAAAACGGTGCCAATATTTTTGCCAAACTGGAGTTTTTTAATCCGGGAGGCAGCGTAAAAGACCGTATCGCTCTGGCTATGATAGAAGATGCCGAAAAAAAGGGCATTTTGAAGCCGGGTTCGACAATAATTGAACCCACGAGTGGCAACACGGGTATTGGTCTATCGTTAGTTGGGGCCATTAAAGGCTATAATATCATTCTCGTCATGTCAGAAAACATGAGTTCTGAGCGACGAATGATTCTGGAAAGTTTTGGCGCAAAAGCCGAGCTGAGCCGTGCCGAGTTCGGCATGGAGGGCACCATAGAACGAGCAGAAGAGTTGTTGGCAGAGAATCCCAATTATTTTATGCCCCAACAGTTTAACAATCCGGCCAATCCAGAAGTACATAGAAAAACAACCGGCCCAGAAATCGTTGCGGCGATGGATGGAGAATCGGTAGATGGTTTTGTAGCAGGAATCGGCACCGGAGGAAC
>JAJDBA010000311.1 GCA_029261675.1 Nitrospinaceae bacterium | reverse complement strand
GAATTTGCCCGACAGTCTGCAGAAGAAGGTGGAAAACCTTTGATTGATTCTCGCATTGAGCTCGCTCGTGCAGTGCAGGGAATACGAGAGGCTGCTAATTCGATCGGTCAACTCACGGGACATGAAATTCCCATGGGCCTGACACCTTCTTCTACGAACCGAATGGCATTCACTACCCGCGAACCCATCGGTGTTGTTGCTGCTGTCAGTGCTTTCAATCACCCTTTCAATTTAATTGTTCACCAGGTTATACCCGGGGTCGCTGTGGGGTGCCCGGTGATTGTCAAACCTGCACGTACAACTCCTTTGTCTTGTTTGAATTTGGTCAACTGCCTTTACGAAGCGGGCTTACCGAAAGAGTGGGTACAAGTTATGATCTGTAAAGGTTCGCTGGCTGAAAAAATTGCTACCGATCCAAGAGTTTCTTTCCTTACGTTCATCGGCTCCGGGAAAGTAGGTTGGGGATTGAGATCCAAGCTGGCTGAGGGAACACGATGTGCATTGGAACATGGTGGTGCTGCACCGGTTATCGTAGAGGCCGATGCTGATATTGATGATGCTTTGCCTTTGCTCGCAAAAGGTGGGTTTTATCACGCCGGGCAGGTATGCGTTTCAGTGCAGCGTGTTTTTGTTCATGAAGACATCGTAGAAGAATTCTCCAGCAAGCTGGTAGGTATGGCGGAGAAATTAGTGGTTGGCGATCCCCTCGATGAGGAAACAGAAGTTGGGCCTTTGATTCAAGAGGGGGAAGTAGACCGGATCCATAAATGGGTAGAAGAAGCCAAGGCGGCTGGAGGAAAAATTTTAACCGGCGGTAAAAAAATTGGTACAACCTGTTATGAGCCAACGGTTATTCTAAACCCACCCTACGATGCCAATGTTTCACAATGTGAAATTTTTGGTCCGGTCATCAACATCTATTCTTACAAAAACAGGGCCGATGCGATCAAGCTTGCCAATGATGTTCCATTCTCATTTCAAGCAGCCGTTTTTACCCGCGATATCAATTCCGCTTTACAGTCGGCTAAGGATTTGAACGCCGCAGCGGTGATGATAAACGACCATACCGCATTCCGGGTCGACTGGATGCCATTTGCAGGCAGAAAATCTTCCGGTCTAGGCGTGGGTGGAATCCTGCCCAGCATGATTGAAATGACGGAAGAAAAATTAATCGTGTTCAGATCAAAGTTGATTTAGATAATTAGGGCTATTTAATATCTGCCGCGCATCTGAATCCTGTGCCATCAGATCGCAACTGAAAATGGGAGTCCATTCGATTTGCCGATCGCATTGCGGATACTTTTTTATTCCAGCTACCGCCTCGATTCACTTTTTGCGTTATAGAATAGGAACCCACACAATCCACCCCGCTACAAGCATTGAGTTCTGGTCGTGATCCTCTAGGGTTTTTTTCGGGACTGATTGAATAATAGTTTTCATTAACCGGCATCCAATCAAAAACCCATTCACCCACATTCCCGGCCATATCGTAAAGTCCATAAGGGTTAGGCGGAAAAGAGCCAACGGGAGCCGTATTTTTAAAACCGTCCGTTAAGCTCGCATCGCGGGAATTCAATTCGCATTCATTATCACAAAAGTTGGCCTCTTTTCCTGTTACGATATCTCCCCAATAATACTCGCTTGTTGTCCCTGCTCGAGCCGCGAACTCCCACTCCGCTTCTGTTGGCAAACGATATCCCTGTTTTTTGCAATAATCTCGCGCATCTTCCCAAGAAACACTGTCTGTCGGCAAGTCTGCGCCAGGGAACTGAGAAGGATTATTCTTCATGATATTCTGGAAAAATTTTTGCCGAACTTCATATTTCCCAATCTTAAAGGAAGACAAGCATACTTTATGGGCTGGCCGTTCATCCGGACCTCCCAGGTTGTTTCCCATTTGAAAACATCCTTCCTTTATCACAACCATTTCATCGGTCGGTTTTTCCTGTTGTGTCGAAATCTTCATTTTCTGCACCACTGCTTTCAGAGCGGTCACTTGCTCACGAGTCGCTGTAGGAATGCCATGGTATTGAATTCGGTGTCTGCTTTTGGCCAACAATTCCATTTTTCCCGAGCTCATAATAAAAACTCTAAAATGAGGAACCGGGCCTATCGCATCGTCCTTTACAAATTCACTGATATCCTCATCAACATGATCCGCATCAACATAACCCGATTCATCAAGAACCATAACCGTTTCATCGACCAGTTCCGCCTTTCGACCTTTTGAACTGCCTTTTGCAAACACAAGAATATTTCGACCCCGAGATTCTGGCATAGCAAGAATTTTATTGAGAAGCATTTCCGCTTCTTGAAATTTTTTCAGTTTTATTTTTGTGTCTGCCTGAGCGCGGAGAACTTTATAGTTGTCAGGGTCTTTTTCAAGAACCTGCGCAAAACTCTGCTCTGCCTCCTCATACTTAGCTGAAGCAAAAGCCTTCTCACCGTTTGTGAAGATTTTATCTATATCCTGTGCATACAGTGCCACAGTTGCGAACAATAAAATCAGAAGCTGTATAATTGATGCTGCAATTAAACCTTTTGACAACTTTTTCATTTTGAGATTCCTAATCATTTAGCATTTTAAAAAACTACAGGCCATAAAAACACAAAGGCCAGAATAAAATTTTGATTTCTTATAATGGATTCTGTAAAAATACGGGATTCTACCCGGCTAACAAAATCAGAAGATCGATAAAGAGCTATAAGGCTTTCTATTTTTCACTCAGCATACCTAAAAAGAATAAGCTTTTAAATGCATAATAATTCCTTCCAAAACAAATTTTTCAAATGTCTGCTGGTGCTTTTACTATTAATCTATAGCTGCACCAATATCGGTGAAGAACCATTGACCCTGCGTGTCGGGGCAGAACCCTCTGCGAAAATGCGGAATGATAATGGTATTGAACATTATAGGGCAGGTAGAAATTTTGATGCACTCTTACAATTCAACCAGGCAAACATGGCAGACCCTACCTCAGGAGAAATTCATTTCAATTTAGGCCTGGCTCTTTGGAAAGAAGGTAAAGAAGAAAAAGCGATCAAACATTTCAAACAAGCCCGAAAGTTGGCAAAAGGAAATCCAGCCATACTGGAATCCCCTTTCATAAACAAGGTTTTGAAGGACAATTAAAGCTTTACCCTCAACCTATTGCCCCAAATCAAATGAAAGTAATCTCACCTTCACGAATCTCTCCAGAACTACTCGAGTTACTACAGAAAAAAAAGGTTGTAGAAGAACAACGCATTGCACAGCAGGGTTTTGGAAAACCTATCATATCGACTGAGTTTAATGGAAGACGACTTGTGGAAATCGGCAGTGAAATTTTTGATGCTGGAAACTGTAAAACATTTCATGAAGTGCTTCCTGCATATCTTAGGGTGCTTTTAGGTGAAGAGTGGATAAAGAAGGAACTTGAGTTGGTAACTCGGCATCCGATACTCCAATGGCATAACGCTATGATTGCCTATCAGAAGAAAAACATACCTGGTGAAATTCAAACGGCTTCTACCCTGGGAGCAATATCTGCTTTATTGGGTCTTTCTTATAATCTCTATCTCATGGCTCATAACTCAGAGTTGCAGGAAAAGTTAATTAAGAGACTAAAAGACTTGAATCAATTTTTGGGCGCCCATTATGAGATACAAGTAGCAGCATTTTGCATACAAGCAGGATTTGAGATAACCCTAGAGGATGAAGATGACCCCAACTCCACTCACTGCGAATTTACAGCTACAAATATTAAGAGTGGTCGAAAATTTTCCGTTGAGGCCAAAGCTAGAACCCATGGTAAAAATTCAGGAGCCATCTCCAGCCAGCTATACAGTGCATTAAAGAAGAGTGCGGAACACGAAAGAATTATTTTCATAAATATAAACAGCCCTGAAAAACCGAAAGACCTTGAGTCAGCCAAATGGTTGCATGAAGCTATCGCCTCTATTAGAGGAGCTGAAACAAGACTCAAGATAAAAGGGGACGATGCTCCCCCCGCTTATGTTTTTCTGACAAACCAGCAAAATGCTTGCAACTTTAATGACCTTGAGCTTGATGTAGGAGTCGTCGCTGAAAGCTTTAAAATTCCAAGCTTTCGAGTTGATTATCCTTTTGCTGGTTTAAAGGAGGCTCGTGATTCCAGGGGCAGACATAAAGAAGTAACAGACATATTAGAAGCAATTAAAAGACATCATAAAATTCCTTCCACCTTTGACGGATAAATCTCTAAAAAAGCACCCAAATTATGATGAATTAATGGATATTTCTCAGCTTGCAAAACTATACTGTGAAGGCTTGACCTATCAAACAATAAAACCGGAAAGACAAAGGGATGGGGATGGAAAATATGTCAGAAATTCCGACAGACTCGACCAGGCCTGAAAAATGAAGGAAGAAAACATTCCCTTTTCCCCTGATGGGAGACCGACAATGATCCAAATTGTAAATTAGTGGGTTTTAAATAAACCTTTCATAAAAACCTACTGATCAAACAACAGCAGTTTGAAGATTCGAAAAAGATATAGTTCGCTCGACAAATTTTTCCACATCGGAGTCCGTAGTAATAATGATCAATGTCCAGGGACAATCTTGAGAACACAGGCGGTGAAGAAGGGGTTCTCGAATTTTTTTTGGAATTTCATGAAGAGCTCCATCGAGAATCAATAGAGACGGACGAGTGACAATAGCCCTTGCCAATAGCACCCTTAAGCGTTGGCTGGAATTAAGGGCGGTACCCCCATCCAAAACAAGAGTCTCTAAACCAAGAGGCATTTCTTGTAAATCTTTATCTAAATCGGTTACAGCCAATGCCCATAATAGATCTTTGGACTCAATATCGGGACGTCCCATTGTGATATTTTCCATAATGGTCCCCTCAAACAGAGTAAATCTTCTTCCAAATAAAATACCTCGTTGAGTTCCAATTTGATTTGTTGAAAGGTTTTTCAAGTCGACCCCATTATAGCGAACAACACATTTTGAAGGCAGCTCTAAGCCAGCCAGTGTCTTAGCTAAATGATGACGCACAGTTTCTGTTGGACATACCAATGCCAACTTGTCACCCGAATCTGCTTCAAATCCATTTTCATTAGAGAGTGAATCCGAATCTCTCTTCTCTCTCAATTGAGTGTATTTAAGATGAATTCCCTTCGAGTCAGATTTAGGAATAGAGATATCTAAACCATTAGAAGTTTTGTCTTTAGGGAGTGAAAAAAGATGATCCAATTCCACCAGAGCTGTAAAAAAATAGTATACGACATAGAAACGCTTTACGACCGAATCCATATTTAGAAGGAGGCCAGCGATAATAACTTCAGCGGCCACCAACTGACCCAATGTCAACTGATCCTGACTGAGCAGCCATCCTGCAGTTCCAAGCAATGTAGTGTGGAGAATCACTTGAAGAAAAATGGAACCCATATATTGACGAAGAAGAACAACGAAACGAAATTTCCTTGCCTCAACGTAGTCTTCAGCTAATTTATCAGCATTGTGCAGAATAAAATCAGAGCAATTCGTGGCTTTGAGTTGAAAAAGGTTATCCGCGACTCCCTGAAACCAATGAAATACTTTGTACTTCGCTTCAGACATTTCAATTGTTCTACGCAAGCCCCCTTTCCCTAAAATGGCAATTACTAGAATGGAAATTATCAAAGCTATATCAAAGAAAATAAAGTAGGGATGATACAGTGCCAGCAAAATCATTCCAATCGATCCTCCAATCACCACATTGATGAGGTCGATAAATAGACCTGAAACGGCCCGTTGCAATAAAACAGTTTCAAAAAAACGATTGATATAACTGGAGCGAAAAGTATTTTCTTTGAATTGGGGAAGCAAACGAGCTAAGTACAAAGCCATACGAACAAAGATCCGCCTTTCCATCATATCGGTAGCGTAAAATTGCAACACCTTAAATATTCCAACAAAAAATAATATGCCGGCCATAATTCCAACAAGGGTAACAACCATGAGCGGAGATACCGAGAACGCAAAGGTATTCACCAATTCCTGAACGGTAAGAGGTACGATGAGTGAAAATAGACCTACCGCAATCGCATAGGTAAATACCGGAAAAATAATAGAGCGCTCCTGATTCAAAAAGGAACCAAGCAGATCGAGGTTTTTTCTTAATGTAGGCACATTTTGAGACATGATCTTTTATAAACCTTTCACTTTTTTCTCTGGGGTATCGGAAGGTAATAATCCATCTACCCATTCACCTGTGGACCATTGATAAAGCGCCTGCGCTTTTTGATAATCTGCCATAGCTGTAATCCATTCTTTTGCAGCGTGTAAAACATTGCGCTCACGCATATTAACCAGAAGTAAGGTAGTTGCGCCAAGCTTGAATCGAGTACGCTCGCCTTTCTCTAATTTTTTCGCAAAAAGAAGAGCTTTTTTCGAAACCGTTATACGTTCCTCAGCCCTCGTTACAGCTGAATACGCATTTTCTACATCCAAAGTGATTTTTTTCAGTTGATAACGCTGAAGCAATTTGAGCTGTTGCGCTTTACCTGTTTCCTGTAAAAGTTCTCCACGTGCCTTGCGTTGATAAAATGGAAAACTCAAGCGAACGCCAAAACGATATCCCAGCCCTAAAACAAATTCTCCGGGCTTTCTTGTAGGCTCTGCTTCAAGTGTCAGATCAGGAAGCAAATTATTTTCAGCAAGCTTTAAATCGATCTGATTAAATTCTGCCTCCAAATTCACCATTTTTAATTCCGGTCGCGCATTTGCTGCGTGCTGCTTCCCTTTTTTCAAAGCATGTATCGAGTAATTTTTTTGTGACGGTGGAAACAAAGGAGCTTTAAAGTTGTTTGGAGAATTCAAGGGATCGTCTTCCCATAAAAAGAGAGCGAGTTTTAATTTTTCCTCATCCACCTTGCGCATAGCTTTAATAAGCCCATCTTTTCTTCGCTGAACCTCTTGACTTCCTTCGTCCACATCGAACGTTGCAATCGATCCAGCGGAACCTTGTTTTATTAATTGAGCTAATCTCGCTTCCGCAACCGCAACAGCCTTTCTTTGAATTTCCATAAATTTCCAAGCCGCTACCCAATTCCAATACTGAGTTGCCGCTCCAAAATACAACTCTTGCCGGGTTTGTTGAATTTCTAATAGAGCCTGTTTGTCTGCCAGATTTGATTTTTTTAATTCAGCATGATCAGGGTTGATATTTAATCCACGAAGGAGTGGAATGGCAATTCCTAATAAAGGTTGATTAGATCGGCCAATGCCAATATCCGCAACCCTTACATCTCCAATCCCAAACCGAAATCCCGCAAATCCTCTGACGCCAGATTTATGTTTCATTTTCACAAAAGTGTCATTAAAGCCTACGCTTTCGTTCTTACTCTCCTTCGCCAAGCGTTCAAGTTCCCAGTCGTTGACAATGGTGGGTTCAAATGCTCCCAGGGCTTTCAATAATTTTCCGCTGGCCACCATTTTTTCTGCTTGGCTTCCTTTTAGTAAAGGATGTCCTTCTTCCACCTGAGTTAAAACAGATTGAAGTGTCAGAATAGAAGGCGATCCTAATTTCAAAGACATTTCGGCGGAATTTGTTGCGAACGAAGGAGTGGCCATTAGCAAAACCAATATCCCTACTATCACAATTTTATTAACCTTCATCATGCTTCCATCCTTCTATATTTATTCAGTAACCAATAGAACCTTGAATTTCATAAAAAGTTTATTTGCCCGGTCTTCCAGCTTTTGACAGGAAAACATCTTTAAAAGTTATACTTCCTGAGTTGTAATCAGGAGGGAACAGGTTAAAACGACGCCACATTTCGTACCACAATGGAACGCGATTTAAGATTACCCAACCCATTACTTGCGTTCCTTGTCTAACATGTAATTGAGGTGGCCATTCTCTGCGATGGGTTTCAGGAGCTACCCAAAAGCGAAATTGACCGTTGGCTGAAGCCGATTGATCTACAACTTTAATCCGACCATCATAAGTTCCAGCCATTAATTCCGGCCATGCAGCTAATGGAATAGCAGGTACTCCTTGAAAAAGTATTCGAACCGGTCTCCCTGTTTTTAATAAAGGTGCATCAATGGCATTCGCCCACATTTCTATAGCTGGAGATGATTCCTTAGGCACAATCGTAAGTAACAAATCCCCAGGATGGACGATTTCACCGAGGCCAACGGGTGTTAAGCGAACTACTGTCCCATCTACAGGTGCAATGATTTTGCTGGCAATTTTTCTTTGAAGCGCATTGGACCGAGTCAACGCCAAGTCAGCTAATTCCTTAGAAACTTTGGCGGCCTCCCCCATAGCAGCTGCTCGTTTTGATTTTGTAGCCAACAGTTTCTGCACCAATTCAGCATCGATTTTATTGCGCTTGTGCTCTAAGGCTACCTGGGCCTCCTGAGTTCCACTGAGTTCCGCTTCCGCCCCTTTTAGGTTTGCATCAGTCTGAGTTGCCGATTGGATTGCAAGCTCTAATTCGCGTTTTGAAATCAATCCTTCCGCCTCCAAAGTCTTGGAGCGCTGAAGGTTTAACAAAGCTGTTTCTTTAGCTATTTTCGCTGAGATCCTTTTTTGCTCTGTGGTAACTGTTTTCTTCCCAGCTTCTAATACCCTTGCCCCTGCTGATGAAGTGGCGGCCTGAGCCAAAGAACTCATCTCTTCGATACGTTCATCCAAAATATTTGCACGCTCTAATGCCGCCTGTCTTTTTTGTTTAAGGGCGTCACGAGATTGATCCAATCGTTTAAGGAGGTCGGGTGCCATAAATTTGGGATTTACATCACCCAATTGTAAGACCAAGTCTCCTTTCTTAACAGAATCCCCTTCATGTACGAACCAGCGTTGAAGACTTCCATTGATTTGCGCATGAACCTCTTGAGGGCGTTCTACCGCTGAATAGGCTGAAAGTTTCCCCTGGACGGTTACTGTTTGAGTCCAAGGTACAAAAAGTAAGGCAGCAGAAAATATTACAAAAATAGTAATAGCGAACCATGCCCATCCACGAAGTCGGCGAGGAACATTAGCTAAAGTTCGCGAATTGAGCTGCATATCATTGAGCAAACCATCGGATAAGAGACCTCGGCTCTGTTCCAGGTTCATCTCATTTGATTTTTTGGCTAAATTGGGTGTATTCATAATTCACATAACTCAAACTTGAGGTAAAAGTTTTGCCCTCACTTAATATTTGTTTAATCAGTCCTTTACGGAATATTTCTCGAATATCATTAGGGCAGTAATCCCTTACAAACAAGCTGCCTATATCGATTTATCCAGCCATTCAATTCTTCCTGAATCTAAAAAATAGAACCCCGCGACAATCTGAAGAAACCTATCATCAACTTTTTCTCTAAATACATCACTTTAAAACCCCAAATTTCTTCTGTAGTCAGCCGTTTGAGCACTTTTTTAGCCTTTTAATTTCCGCCTGAGCATTCAAGCTGACTACATTGATAACCGTTCCAATCAATCTTTAGTAAGGTTAGAGCATATTAAATAGATTAAGTTACTTAAATATTTTTATGATATAGTTTATTAAAATTAAACTATTGAGACCCCCATGATTTGGCTAAATTACCAACGGCTACAATATTTTCAGAAGGTCGCACAAGAGGGCAGCATTGCTAGGGCCTCGGAGAAGTTAAACCTAGGCCAACCTGCGATTAGCATTCAGATTAAGCATTTGGAAGAGGAAGTAGGGTGCGCCCTATTTGAGAGAAGAAACCGTAAACTTGTGCTAACCCAAGCAGGTCAAGTTGCTTTGGAATATGCTAATCAGATTTTTAGCTTGGGTAATGAGCTGACAGAAGTATTGCAGGCAGGGTCTTTTTTGCGAAAGGTTCATTTAAATATAGGAGTATTAGACAGCATCCCAAAAACGGTTATCCAATGCTTGACAGATGCCGCCTTTTTGTGGGGCCCCTGCACAGTAACTATTTTGGAAGGAACCGGTGATTTATTATTTCGAGAATTACTGGCTCACAAAATCGATCTGGTAGTAGCCGATTGCCAACCGGACGTAGGAGATTTACGGCGGTTTTTCATTCGATCCTTAGGTCGTCATCCGATATCCGTTTTTGGAAGTCGAAGTTTTCGCCGTTTAATAAAAAGCTTCCCTGAATCTCTACAAGGACAACCCTTTTTATTGCCCACATTTCACAGCAAACGCCGTCATGACTTGGATCATTATTTCAAAACCAACCAGATTAATATTGAAGTGGTCATGGAAACTCAAGACACCAGTGTTCAGAAACTAATGGCTGTTCGAGGAATGGGGCTTGTAGCTCTGCCAAGATTTGCCGGTCAATCTTTTATAAAGGGAAAAAAAATGCTGGAATTAGGTAGCCTGGAAGGAGTTTATGAGGATTTATTTTTAGTGTCTTCCCCCCGAACAATTGTTAACCCTGTATCCGATCATCTTATGAGTCATGAGCTACTTAGTTTTGAATAAAATAAAAATATATAATTTTACAAACTAAAAGGTTTAGAAAAAGTGTTGTCATCTTGAAAAAACTTTTTCATAGATAAATAGCTAAAAAATTTCTAAGGAAATCAAAACATGAATTCAATAATTGTAGCAACCCTAACTTTCCTCTGGGTTTTAGGCAGTGCCGTGGCTAATGCCGAAAACACAGGCAATCGTGTATCCGTACTCAGTTCCGGCTACGTTCAACCGATTGAAGGAAAGGAATTGATTCCTGGTGCACGAACAGATGGCTCGCGCAAGGTAGCCAGCACAATCTCGCTTGTTCAGGGAAAAGATATTATTCTTATCGCCGACCCAGGAATGGCGGCCCCCGGTGTCTGGGACCGTATTCTCACTCAACTTCAGTCAAAAGGAATTGAACCAAAAAATGTAACCCATGTGTTTATCAGCCATCATCATCCTGACCATGTTACACAGTTAGGTTTATTTCCGAATGCCACACTTGTTGACTTTTGGGGTATTTATAAAGATGACATTTGGTCGGACCACCCTGACAACTATGAACTGGCACCTGGCATTAAAGTCATTCGCACACCAGGCCACACGAATGAAGATGCGAGCCTGCTTGTCGAAACGGCGGAGGGGACTTACGCTCTGACGCATTTATGGTGGGGACCCAACTTTTATCCAGAAGAAGATCCTCTGGCGGAAGACCCTCATGGCATAAAAAAGTCCCGCGAGTTGGTGTTAGGTAAAGCCGATTGGATTATTCCCGGACATGGTGCGGCTTTCAAAAACCCTCACCGAAAATAAGGGTTCGATCACCCTACTTTGCTTTCAAAGTATTTTTGGCAACCATCAAATAATAGCCCGGTTTTTCAATCCATTATCAAAGATAATTCTAGTTTCTAGAATCCGCGGAATCCAACGGCCTTTAGGAGTAACAAATGCCGAAAGCGTTGCTCTAATCTTTGGAAACTTTCCTATCATTTTATCCATCCCCACACACAATTTATCTATTATTGCTCACTATTGAGAAATAATAATCATAATCCCTTTAAAAATTTTCATAGACTTCCACCCTAAGAAAAAACTGAAAATGAAAGAAACTGTTTTTCCCCTGTTTAATTTTTTAAATTTTTGAGAACCCAATAATTGGAACAACACTTGCTCCTTTGATACTTGGCTATTATTTTTTTATTATTAGAAACGTAGGAGGCAAGGTATGGAGTTTAGAACAAATAGACAAACCATTTTTTTCAGTACCCTTTTTTCTATCACCTCATTGATTTGGGTTGGTAGCTCGCAAGCTCAACTTACCGATCAGACCCAAACCCCAAACATTGCAGGTCGCGGTATTGCATTGTCTTTGGAGCAACAAATTGGTGCTGGTCAAGGTGATGTACAAACACCTGATTCTTCCTTATATATCATCAATCGGGATCCAGCCAGAGCAGTTCGCAGGGGCAGACAATTATTTCAACGTAAATTTACCAAAGCGCAAGGGCAAGGACCGAGGGTATTAGACGGAATCGGAGATATAGGCAGCATTGGAGCTCTTGGTGCCGGATTAGCTGATTCTTGTGCGCTCTGTCACGGTTTACCCAGAGGTAGCGCGGGGTTTGGGGGAGACGTAGTAACTCGCCCGGATGGAC